>NZ_AEIQ01000010.1:0-791 GCF_000152185.1 Dermacoccus sp. Ellin185
ATTATTTCAAACATGATTTTCGAATCCCACTCCCTCCCATCTCCTTGAGTATATATAGATGCTGCTTGTAGCATAATGCTTTTGTCTTTATGATTTACAAATTTGTTAATACATAGATTACTATTTATAGGCATTCCATAATTAGCTGCAGTTAGTCGATCTAACCTATTTAATATACCAGAATTATACTCAAGATTAACAACCCTTCCATCTGGTCTTGTTATTGAGATATTTTCTGTTAAAAAGTTAGACCCCTCTAAGAAAAGGACGTAAGGAAAGTGGCTCTCAGAGAGCATAAAATTCGCTATCTCTGATATATTCTTATGAGATCCACTCGTTATTCTCGGACGAGTGTTCAGTAATGAACCTCTGGAGAGAACCATGTATATGATCGTTATCTGGGTTGGACTTCTGCTTTTAAGCCCAGATAACTGGCCTGAATATGTTAATGAGAGAATCGGTATTCCTCATGTGTGGCATGTTTTCGTCTTTGCTCTTGCATTTTCGCTAGCAATTAATGTGCATCGATTATCAGCTATTGCCAGCGCCAGATATAAGCGATTTAAGCTAAGAAAACGCATTAAGATGCAAAACGATAAAGTGCGATCAGTAATTCAAAACCTTACAGAAGAGCAATCTATGGTTTTGTGCGCAGCCCTTAATGAAGGCAGGAAGTATGTGGTTACATCAAAACAATTCCCATACATTAGTGAGTTGATTGAGCTTGGTGTGTTGAACAAAACTTTTCCGATGGAATGGGAAGCATATATTATTCCCTATTGAGGATATTT
>NZ_AEIQ01000009.1:0-40960 GCF_000152185.1 Dermacoccus sp. Ellin185
GCCTGCGCCCGGCGATGCAGGTCAGCACGCGGCGCCCTCGGCGCCTCACGCGGTGGGCTCCGACCCCGCTGACGGTGCATCCGAGTCGCCGCGCCACGACCAGGCCGACGGCGACGCCGACCAGGCACCCCGCGGTGGCGCCTCACCCGTCGGAGCCGTGCCCGCGCCGGCAGCCGACGCGCAGGCGACGAGCCCGTCGAACGGCTACCCGTCGGCACCTCCGTCGGGTGGTTACCCGTCCGCACCTCCGTCTGGGGGCTATGCGTCGGCTCCCCCGTCGAACGGGTACTCCTCGAGCGGGTACGAGTCGGCGCCGCCTCAGGTCGTCGGCCAGAACGACGATCTGCCGGAGGACTCGCTGACGATCGGGCGCAGCCGCAGCAACAGCATCGTGCTCGACGACATGCTCGTCTCGCGCCGACACGTCGTCATCACGGCGGAGGATGAGGGTCTGCTGCTGCGCGATCTCGGGTCGCGCAACGGCACGTTCGTCAACGGGCGCCGCGTCGAGCAGACATTGCTGCACGAAGGCGACCGCATCGGCATCGGCGCCTCCACCTTCGAGGTGCGCGACGGCTGGCTCGTCTCGGTCTGAGCCGCGAACACCCGTCCGGACCGGCCGCGATCCAACCTGGACATCGACCACAGCAGCGCCCGTGGGCGCTGGAACGCTCCGGGAGGGAAGCGTGGGAATACAAGAACTGACGGTGCAGGTCGACGGGCACGTCGTGCGGTTGCAACCAGGTGAGAGCGCGACGATCGGCCGCGGCCGCGACTGCGACATCACGATCGTCGACGTCGACGTCTCACGACGCCACGCTCAGGTGAGCGCGCAGGGCGAGGGGTGGCAGGTGCGTGACCTCGACAGCTCGAACGGCACCTGGGTCGACGGCCAGCGCGTGCACGGTTACCGCGATCTGCGCGGTGGTGAGGACGTCCGACTCGGCGGGCCCCGTGGGACGCGAGTCCAGTTCTCGCGAAGTTCCACCCCAGCAGGTGAGCAGGTCGCGCGCAGTGTCGACCCGAACGGCGCGAGCCCGTCACAGGCCCCGCCTGAGGCAACCTCGATCTCCGTGCCGATGCCGCGTCGCAGCAGCGGCGCTTCGAGCGCTGCGCCCACGCCCGACGCCACGACCGGTTCGAGCCTGAAGACCGGCCCGATCCGGCTGCCCCGCCCCCCGCAGGCCCCCGCCGAGCGACGTGCGAGCGGCGACGTGTTCCAGGGATGGACCGGGCAGCTCGAGCCCGAACCCACCGGCCGCCTGACCGTCCAGGGCGCCGTCCCGCAGGCCATGGCCCTGCCGTCGGGCACCATCACCATCGGTCGCGGCACCGAGAACGAGATCGTCGTGCGCGACCTGCTCGCGAGCCGGCGTCACGCCCGCCTCGTGCCGCAGGGCGACAGCTTCGCCGTCGAGGATCTCGGCAGCAGCAACGGCACCTACATCAACGGTGCGCGCATCACCCGCGGCACCTTGCGCGAGGACGACCTGCTCGCCGTCGGCCACACCCGATTCACGTTGAAGAACGGGCGTCTCGTCGCGAGCGAGGACGAAGGTGACGTCACCTTCGTCGCCAACCACCTGTCGTTCTCGCTGCCCGACGGCAAGAAGCTGCTCGACGACGTCAGTTTCGGCCTCGAAGGATCGAGCCTCGTCGCCGTCATCGGCCCCTCGGGTGCGGGCAAGTCGACGCTGCTCAAGGCCCTCATCGGTGCCCAGAAGGCTACCGAGGGCGAGGTCTACTACGACGGACGAGACCTCTACGACAACTACGAGGATCTGCGCCACCGTATCGGCGTCGTCCCGCAGGACGACGTCGTCCACCCCGAGCTGACGGTCCGTCAGGCCCTGCGGTACGCGGCCGAGCTGCGCTTCCCCGCCGACCTCGATCGTGAGTCGCGCGAGGCCCGCGTCGAGGAGGTCATCGACGAACTGGGGCTGACGGAGCACGCCACCACCCAGGTCTCACGCCTGTCCGGTGGCCAACGCAAACGCACATCCGTTGCCCTCGAGCTGCTGACGCGCCCGTCGCTGCTCTTCCTCGACGAACCGACCTCCGGCCTCGACCCGGGCCTCGACAAGCGCGTCATGCTGACGCTGCGCGGCCTCGCCGACGGCGGCCGCACCGTCGTCGTCATCACGCACAACGTCGCGAGCCTCGGCGTGTGCGACCGGGTGCTCATGCTCGCACCGGGCGGACGGGTCGCCTACTTCGGCCCGCCCGACGAGATGCTGCCCTACTTCTCGGCGAGCGATCACGCCGATGTGTTCAACACCGTCACCGACGACCCGCAGCGCTCGCAGGACGTGTTCCGCTCCTCGGCGATGATGGACAGCCAGGTGTCCGCTCCCCTGAGCGCGCCGCGCCCGTCCGCGTCGTCGCAGCGGGACGTGCCACCGCGTCAGCAGTCGATCTTTCGTCAGCTGTCGACGCTCATCCGACGCCAGTTCAGGGTCATCGCGGCCGACCGCGGCTTCGTCGCCTTCATGCTGCTGCTCCCCATCGCCCTCGCGGGCCTGGCGATGCTCGTACCGGGCACGCACGGGCTGAAGACGGTCTTCTTCGAGCAGGAACTCATCGCCAACGGGGGCGACCCCGGCAAGGTGACGCTGCGGGCTGAAGGAACCCAGATCATGACGCTCATCGTCATGGGATCGGTCTTCATGGGGTTGGCCGCCACCATCCGCGAACTCGTCGCCGAGCGCCCGATCTTCTTGCGGGAGAAGGCCGTCGGACTGTCACCCTTCGCCTACATCGGCAGCAAGGTCGTCACGTACGGGCTGCTCGTCGCGGTGCAGTGCGCCATCCTCGTCCTGCTCGTCATCGCGGGCAAGGGCGCGCCGACCGCCCCCGTCGCGCTCGCCAACACGACGCTCGAGACGTTCGTCCTCGCCTTCCTGACGGGGCTCGCGGCTGTCGCGATCGGCCTCGCGTTGTCGAGCTTCGCGAAGACGAACGAGCAGGTCATGCCGATGCTCGTCATCGTCATCATGGGCGCGCTGGTCTTCTCGGGTGGGCTGTTCGATCTCGACAGCCAGCTCATGCGCGGCCTCGGCAGCATCTTCCCGAGCCGCTGGGGCCTGGCCATGGGTGCCCAGACCGCCGACGTCAAGACGAGCATGACGATCCCCGGCCGTTCCCGCTCGTGGGATCCGTTCTGGGTGCGGGACACCGACCACTGGCTCATCGCCGCGGCCGCGCTGATCGCCATCTTCGTGGTCGGCACGACCATCGCCTGGTGGAGCTCGCGCCGCCGCAAGAGCATGTGAGGCCCGCCGGGCTCACGAGTCCTCGAACATCGCCCGGAAACGCGTCAGCCACGACGCGTTTCCGAGCGATGTTCGTCAGGGAGTGTTCCGTCAGTAGCGCAGGTCGCTCCACACGCCGGCATGATCAGTGCCGGGGACGGTGAAGGTGCCCGCATCGACGGGCACGAAACCACGCGTGAGGATGTGGTCGATCTGGGCGAACGGCGGCACGACGGCGTCCTGCGGCCACGTCGGCGGCCAGTTGCCATGCTGGGCGGGAAAGGCGTCGATGAGTCCGTCCGCGAGATGCCGGAACGCCGGGTGCGCCGTCGAGGCGTTGAAATCGCCCGCCATGACGAGGTGCGGCGCGTTCTCGCCGCGTTGCCAGCGTCCCAGCGCCTCGAGCTGCGGGCGCCAGTGGTTCGCGCCGTCCTGCAGCGGCGGGTAGGTGTGCACGCCGTGCACGGTGACATCGGCGCCGGGTGCTGCGACCGTCACGATCGGCATCTGCAGATCGTAGGGGCCGAGGTGGCGGCCGTCGTCAAGCGTGTGCAGCGGGTAGCGCGACAGGACGGCCGTGCCGCGTGAGCCGTCGTCGACGAGCCCCGAGGCGCGGTACGGCAGCCGCCCACCCAGACCCGCGGCGTCGAGCAGGCGCAGCTTCACGGCCGTTGTCTCGGGCATGACGACGACGTCCGGGCGCACCCGGGCGACCTCAGCGGCGACGGCGCCTGCGTCAGCGCCTCCGAACTCGAGGTTGAGCGCGAGGACACGCAGGTGCCGCTGGCCGGCAGCATGCTGCACCGACGACGGCGGGCTCGGATGCTGCGCGAGTGCCACGCCTGCCGCCGTTGCGGCGACGAGCATGGGAAGCGCCGCGAGGAGCGCCGCGCGCCGGCGTACGAGCACCGCCGCGACGAGCATCACCGCGGCGATCAGCACCCAGACCGGCGTGAGCGCCTGCAGAACGGGCACGACGTTACCGATGAGCACGTCGCACCACATGAGAGCGCACAGCGCGGCAGTGAGCAGGCACGCGAGCGCGATGACGACACCGAGCACGCGACGAACGCGGCCTGCGGGCCTCGTCACCCAGCGTTTCGACTTGCTTCCCGACCGATCCTCGACGGCGCTTCGCCCGAATCGTGCCCTTGGCCAGCTCGAGCCGCCCTTCTCTTGATCATCGACCGCGTTCACCGTGGTCAACGCAGGTGAGTTGCCGGCATGCCCTCCGGCGCACTGATCACCGTCGGCCTGCGCACCCTGATCACTCACCGCGCTCCCCCGTGACGCAGGCGCTCCATCTCACGGCGGTCTTTCTTCGTCGGACGCCCAGCGCCGCGGTCACGCACCGGGATCTGCGGGATGGTCTCGCGCTGGCGCGGCGGCGTCGACTCGACGTAGCACTGCGCCGCGACGGGCGCCCCGACGCGCTTCTTGACCAGGCCCGTGACATGCACGATGCGGTCGAAGCCCTGCTGACGCACGCGGAGATCGGCGCCCACCGTCACGCTCGTCGACGGCTTGACGGTCGCACCGTTCATGCGGACGTGCCCGGCGCGACACGCGGTCGTCGCCGCCGAGCGGGTCTTGTACAACCGGACAGCCCACAACCAGGCATCGATGCGGACGCTGCCCTCCACCCCCGACGTCATGCTCATGGGCGCCAGGGTAAGCCACCTCCCTGCACCGACGCTGGGCCGGCTCGCAGATCTCGCGGCGCCCAGCCGGATGGCGACTGACTCACAGGGAGGCACGTCATACGCTGCCTCCCTGTGAGTTCGTCGCCATCCTGCGTTGGGTTCGCCCGCGGCGTCGTCCTACGACCGGGCGCGCGTCGTGGCGTCTCGACCCTGAGCGCCTGCCCCCGTGCTCAGGCGTGCGGTTCGCGCTCGTCGCTGATCGCGCTCGTCGCTCATCGGGCGCGGCGCAGGCGGCGCCTCGCGCCCAGCAGTGCACCCGCTGCACCGAGGAACGACACGACCAGCACGCCCGGGCCGCGATCGCTCGATACGTGGTCGGTCTCGACGACCGGGCCGACGCCCGGAGGCGTCTGGCTGGGGCGCCTCGCAGGTGGCGGCAGCGTCGAGCTCGGGTGGGTCGCCGGAATCGAACCGTCCTCGACCGGCCCGGTCGGTGACCATCCGGACGTGGGTGTACCGCCGGCCGGAGTACCGCAGTGCAGGTCCGTCGCGATCTTCGCAGCGACCGCGCCGGTGCGGGGGTCGACGAACGCGAGTGTGTGGCGCCCGTCCGGCACCCCGAGTGCGCCATAGTCATGGCTCGCGGGCCGAACCTGAGCGCCCGCGTAGCCGACCCGTCGAGGGTGACGTTCCACCGCGCCGGCGTGTTCGCGAAGTTGACGACCCACCCCGGCATAGCCGTGGCCCCTGTCACACGTCGTGCCGAGGAACGCGGCGGCCGCCGGGTAGGTGACACCGATGCTTCCGGCGATGTCGCGTCGTTCCGCCGCCGTCCCGTGCTTGATGGCCCAGGCGAGCATCGCGTCGTCGGAGGTCGCCGCGGCCGCGCTCGCGGGCACGGGCATGGCCGAACGGCTCACGCGAGATTCCGTGACCGACCCGTCGCGCAGACGACCCATCAGCCCCCAACCGAGACGAATCAGGTGCCCACGACGCGACGCGAGCTCACACGATGGCTCAGGTTCGAGCCCCGAGCAGGTGGCATGCTGGTGAATCGGCCGGCGACCGGACGACGTCAGCGCGTCGGGTGCGGCTGTGTTGCCCGTCTGCTGCGCGCGATCGCGGCGGCGAGCGTCAGGAGGATCGTCAGGCTGAGCACCGGGACGGCCTCGCTGATGAAGGTCTCGAGAGGGTCGTGGTGCAGTTCGGCTCCGTTGTCGCGCGGCACGCTCTGGTACATCCCGGTGAGCACCCAGAGCCCGAGCAGGAAAGCCTGCGCCGCGATCGCCGGGTACAGCCCCTTGGCCCAACCGCGCGTCGCGAGGATCGCCCACACGGCGAACAGCGGAACGAGGACGAGGTGGTGGTACCAGGTGATCGGGCTGACCGCGCCCGTCGTGACGAAGATGACGAGGACCGCGCCCACGTCGTCGTCACGACGCAGCAGCGCGGCCGTGACGAACACCCCCGCGACGAGCGCCGCCGCGATGACGAGCAGGCGGACGAGGCCGGCGCCCGGCACGTCGTGCATGACGCGCGCGACGAGGCCCGACAGCGACTGGTTCCACTCACTCTCCGGCGCGCCGGGCCGGCTCGTGTCCCACAACGCCGACGTGAAGTACGTGACGACCTCGTGCGGCAGCACGATCGCCGAGACGCCAACGGTGACGACGCCCGCCCCCAGCGCGCGCAGGGCGCTCGCGTGGTCGCGGGTGAACAGGCGTGGGACGGCGGCGAGCGCCGGCGTCACCTTGACGCCCGCAGCCAGGCCGGTGAGCACGCCTGACAGCCGAGCCCCCGCGAGGCGCCGGCGGCCGAGACCGAGGTAGTCCTCGACGACGAACCAGGCCATGACGAGGTTGATCTGGCCGAAGGCGAGCGTGCCGCCGACGGCGTCCGAGCGCGCGGCGAGCAGCACCCCACCCGCGGCGACGAGGGGCGTGAGGGCTCCCGTCGCCAAGCCGGGGGCCGGGGCTCGCTCCCCCAGCCTCCACTGTGCGATCGAGCGATCCGCGAGCAACCAGCAGATGCGGAACAGTGCGACGAGGCTGCCGAGCGTCAGCAGCGCCGTCGCGACAGACCGCGCCAATGCGGCGAGCGGCGCGAAGGCCAGGACGGCGAACGGCGGATAGGTGAACGGCCAGCCGTCACCGAACCGGCCCTCGTACAGATCGGCTGTGCCGTTCAGCGTCTTCGTCGTCGCGTCGAGGTAGATGCGAGTGTCGAACAGCGTCCAGTTCCAGGAGCGCAGCTGCAGGATGGCGCTGACGGTCACGAACGCGCAGGCGAGCAGGTACACGAGCCACGCCTCGCGACGAAACGAACGGCGCCCCATGAACTCTCCCTCATACAGCCGCCTCGGGTGGCCGGCCTGCTCGACAGTGAGCCACCGTCGGCGCACTGAACTCGACGTCATCACCACGACGATCTCAGACAAAAAAAGCCCGCCGCCTCTGAGATCAGAAGCGGCGGGCCACGTGGTAGCGGGGACAGGATTTGAACCTGCGACCTCCGGGTTATGAGCCCGGCGAGCTACCGAGCTGCTCCACCCCGCGTCGGTATGCCTCAACTTTACGAGCAGATGAACAAAGAATGCAAATCGGGTGCCGCGTGAGCCCCGTCACCTCTCGCGAGACGCCTCCGCGCTGTGCCCTGCTCGAGCGTCTGCCCCCGTTCTCCGCTGCGTGCAAGTGCACCCGGGGGCACTTGAGCGCAAGAGGATGCGAGTGGTCACGGAGCCGTGGAGATGGTCGTCGCCGGGTGGTCGCCGCCAGGCCACGTCATCAGGCCAGCGTCGCCTTGAGGGCCTCGACGAGCCCCGGCGCGATGTTCGTGCCGATCGCGACCTTGTCGTCATCGTCCTCGGCACGACGTCGCACGAGGGTGATGATCTCGCCGTTGCGCAGCGCCGCGACGAGCAGGCGCACGTCCTCACGCTGCTCGTGGGTCGCCAGCCGCTGCGCATTCGTCCCGCCGCGACCGAACGTCTCGATCTCGGCCTGCGGCGGCACGATGATGCGCTCGACTGCGAGCGCCACCCCGTCGACGTCCGCCGGCCAAGCCGTGTGCCCTAGCGCCTTCTCGAGGTCGTCACCGCGGATGACGCCCTCCTGCTCGATCGCGGAGAACTCGTCGGGGTCGACGTCGCCGAGCATCGCCGCGAGGGCCGGCTGACGACGCAGCAGCTCACCGTTGCGGGCGAGGGAGAACAGGCGCGCCGGTTGACCCCACCCGTCTGTCGCGACGTGCGCCTCGGTCTCGAGAGCAGCGCGGGTGAGAGGGGACAGCACGGGCTTGACGGCACTCATGCGACCCATCGTAGGGGCGCTCAGCCGCAGCGCGGCAGCCCCTGCGTCGAACCGTCGGCGACGTGCTCGACCGTCGAGATGGCGTCCTTGATCGTCGCGACGCGGTAGACGTCGAGCCCGTTCGGCACGTGGCCCTTCAGTTCGGCGCAGTTGTCGGCCGGGGCGAGGAACGCCGTCGCACCGGCCTGGCGCGCGCCGACGACCTTCTCACGGATGCCGCCGATCGCGCCGACGTCACCGGCTGAGTCCATCGTGCCCGTGCCCGCGATCTGCTTGCCACCGGTGAGCGCACCGGGCGTCAGTTCGTCGTAGATCGCGAGGGCGAACATCGTGCCGGCGCTAGGGCCGCCGACGTCGCCGACGGAGATGTTCACCTTGAACGGCATCGTCGCCTTCGGATTGAGCGTGAGCCCCATGACGGCGCGGTCGTCGACCTTCGTCGTCGGCACGGCGAACGTCATCGCCTTGCCGCCGCGCGTGATGCCGAGCTGCACCTTCTGCCCCGGCGTGACCTTCTTCATCTCGCGCTGCAGCGACAGCGAATCCGCAATCTTCACCCCGTTGACGGAGACGATGACGTCCTTGACGCGCAGCAGCTTCTTCGCCTCGCTCGACGAGTCGGAGATGCCGGCGATCTCGATCATCTCGGGCACGTCGTAGCCCGCCTGACGCGCGGCGACGACCTCGGCCGACGACTGCGACCCCGTCATCTCCGCCTCGTTCTGCTGCTGCACCTGCTCCCGCGTGGTCTGCGGCGCGAACAGCTGCGACTCTTCGTAGATCTGCGCGTGATCGTCGAGTTTCGCGAGCCCGTACTCGATGAGGCTGGGGCGGTTGCCGGGGCCGCCGACCATCGAGACCGTCGTGAAGTGCAGGCCGCCCGAGGTCGGGTAGGTCTTCGCGCCGCTCAGCGTCAA
This sequence comes from Dermacoccus sp. Ellin185, assembly GCF_000152185.1. NCBI lineage: Bacteria > Bacillati > Actinomycetota > Actinomycetes > Micrococcales > Dermacoccaceae > Dermacoccus > Dermacoccus sp. Ellin185. The sequence goes on from NZ_AEIQ01000009.1 coordinate 9,120, forward strand.
CACCTTCTTTCCCTCGAAGGTGCCGAGGGTGTTCGGCGCCGGGCCGGGGCGCAGGATGACGTAGGGCACCTTGATGCCGAAGCCTGCGACCACGGCGAGGAGCACGACGACGAAGATCGCCAGCATCACCTTGGTCCGCGTGCGCATCGACGCCCAGCGTGACGGGCGGCGCTCGGCCGCGTCGACGGTTCGGGAACTCATGGGCGCCTCTCGCTGTTGTACGTCACGAAGGAGTCGAACAGCCGTCATCCTCTCACCTGCCCACAGCGGCGCGGGCGCCCGCTCAGGCCTGCCCGCCGCACGCGCGGCGCCGACGACGGCCGGTAGTGTCGGCTCCAGACGGACACGAACCTCTCGGAAGGTGCGCACCATGGCTGATGACCACAACCCGATGAACCCCTACGGCGGCCGCAAGGACGACGACGAGCGCGGTGACGCGAACGGCGGCGACGGTCTCGAGGAGATGCTGCGCGGCCTCATGGGTGGGGGCACGCCCGACCCGCAGATGATGGATGCGCTGCGCCAGATGGGCATGGGTTCGATGGACCCGGCGCAGATGGGGATGATGCAGGCGCAGCTGCAGGCGATGATGAGCGGCGACTCGGGCTCGGCGTTCAACGAACAGCTCGCGGCGAACGTCGCGCGCCAGGTCGTCTCCGCGGAGGGTGACCCGAGCGTGCCCACCTCGACGAAGAGCGACGTCGCGCAGGTCGCGGCCGTCGCCAACCTGTGGCTCGACGCGGTCACCGACTTCGCCGCTCCCGGCGCCCCGGCCCGTGCCCTGTCGCGCAGCGAATGGGTCGAGGCGACGATGCCGACCTGGCGCAAGGTCGTCGAACCCGTCGCGGGCGGCGTCGGCAACGCCGTCGCAGACGCGATGATGAAGCAGCTCGGCTCGTTCGACGCGAGCGACCTGTCGCAGCTCGGCATCCCCGAGGGCATGTTGCCGCCAGGCTTCGACATCTCCAGCCTCAGCGCTCAGATGACGCCGATGCTCAAGCAGATGAGTGCGCAGATGTTCGGCGTGCAGGTCGGCCAGGCCATCGGCGCGCTCGCGAAGGAGAGCGTCACCGGCACCGAGGTCGGCCTGCCGCTACTGCGCCCCAACGCCGTCACGATCCTGCCGCACAACGTCGCGTCGTTCGCCGACGGCCTCGAGCTCGACGCCGGCGAGGTGCACCTCTACCTCGCGGTGCGCGAGGCCGCCCGCGTGCGCCTGTACGAGCGCGTGCCGTGGCTCGACGCGGCCCTCATCGCCGCCGTCCAGACGTACGCCGGTGACATCCGCATCGACACCGACGCCATCGAGGAGAAGCTGCGCGACATCGACCCGCAGGACGCCGAGGCCCTGCAGGGAGCGCTCGCCGGCAACCTGTTCTCCCCCGAACCGTCGGATGCGCAGAAGCGCACGCTCGCTCACCTGGAGAACCTGCTCGCTCTCGTCGAGGGGTGGGTCGACGTCGTCACCGACGCCGCGGTCGCGCAGCACCTGCCGAACGCCGCGGCCCTCGCCGAGGTCGTGCGTCGCCGTCGCGCCTCCGCCGGCCCGGCCGAGAAGGTCTTCAGCTCGCTCGTCGGGCTCGAACTGCGCCCGCGCCGCCTGCGTGAAGCGGCAGCGCTGTGGACGCAGCTGACCGACGCGACGGACGCCGCCACCCGCGACGGCGTGTGGTCGCACCCCGACCACGTTCCCAGCGCCACCGACCTCGACGACCCGTCGACGTTCATCGCGCGCGCGAGCGGCGAGGAGACTCCCGAGACGGGCCGCGATGAGATGGACGACGCCCTCGACGCGCTGCTGGCCCAGGGGCTCGCCGAGATGGGCGAGTCGAGTTCGGCCGGCGGTGAAGGCTACGGCGGTTCATCGACGGGCCGTTCGTCGTCGGATGACGCGTCGGCCGGTGCCGCGTCCGGTGAGCAGGCCGCCATGAACCCGCGCGATCCGCGTCATGACGGTCTGGACGACCGCGCGGACGAGGCCCCCGGTGAGGTCGACTCGGCGGGCAGCGCGAAGGGTGGCACGTCGGAGGACGAAGGCGGCGCCGGCGACGGAGACGGCCAGGACGATCCGACGCAGGGTGGAACGCCGGGCGCGTGAACCACTCCACGACATCCGACCACGGGGCCGGGCGGGTCGAGACCCGTTCGGCCCCGTCGTCGCGCGCCGAGCCCGCCATGCCCGAACAGTTCACGGCGCTGCACTCGCAGGCGCTCGCCGACCTGAGCACCTGGACGGCCCCGAGCCCGCCGCAGGAGCAGATGCGCGCCCGCATGGTCGAGACCCTGCGACTCGATGCGACAGCAATGTGGCGTCATCACAGCCGAGCCCACTTCACGACGTCGCTGGTCGTCGTCGATGCCGACGCCCGCCGCGTGGCGCTGACGCTGCACGCGAAGGCGAAGCGGTGGTTCCAGTTCGGCGGGCACCTCGAGTGCGGCGACGCAACGCTCGAGGCGGCGGCCCTGCGGGAGGGCCTCGAAGAATCCGGCCTCGCCGACCTGCGGCTGCTGCCTGGGCTGCTCGCCGTCGACATCCATGCTCTCGACGGGGCGTTCGGATGGTGCACGGAACACCTCGACGTGCGGTACGTCGCCGTGGCAGGCGGCGAATCCCTCACGGTGAGCGACGAATCCGACGATGTGCGTTGGTTCGACGTCGACGCCCTGCCCGAGGATGCCGAACCGGCGCTGCGCGAGGCCATCGCCCTCGCATGCGAGCGCGTCCGCGCCAACCCCGGGCTCTGAGCCCACTCGGCCGCGATCGACGCGGCCGTCACGGCTCCCTCGTCGGGTCGGCGACGTCTCCTTCCTCTTCGCCGAGGTCGTCATCGAGTGACGCCGACGGCGCGGGCGCGGCACGGCGTGCCCCGAACGAGGCGCCGGCGAGGAAGGCCTGGGCGCGTTCGTGCTCCGGGTAGCGGCGCACGATCTCCTGGAAGCGCGGCCCGTGCCCGCGCTCGAGCAGGTGCGTGACCTCGTGCAGGAGCACCGCGTCGACGACGTAGTCGGGCATGCCGACCATCGCGTCGGAGAGCCGGATCGAAGCATCCCCCGGTGAGCACGACGCCCACCTGGTCGTCATGTTCGACACCCACCGCACCGAGGCAGGCTCGGGCGCGCCGGGCACGAAGCGTCGGCTGAGCGCCACGGCTCGCCGCATCAGGGTGTCGTCGTTGCGCTGCGAGCGACTCTTGCGCAGCATCTTGCGCACGAGATCTTCGACGATGCGTGTCTCCTCGCGCGCCGAGAGCGTCGCCGGGGCGAGCACGACGACGACGCCGTCCTCGAAGCGTGCCTGCACGGATCGCGTGCGGCGCGCGCTACGCCGGATCTCGACGTCCTGACCGTCGACGGTGATTCGCGTGGGCGCGGGGGCGGTGGTTCTCGGCATGCCCCGAGGCTATCGACAGCGACTGACAACCCCGGGATCCTGCGTCATCCCCAGGTGTGACGCCTGTGGACGAGCCCTGCGGCGATCTGCGCGCGCGAGGCAGGCTCGAAGACATGACGGGCACGGCCCGTCGTGCTGGATCACCTGCTCTGGTGCGCCGGCCAACCGTTCGCGTGGGCGCCCGACCGTGCCCTCGCCACCCACTCGCCGTCCTCGGTATCCGTCCCATCCGCGTCACCCACCCACAGGAGCCTCTCGTGTCCGACACCGTCATCACGCCGCGTCCCCACGTCGCCGAGCGCCGCGCCCTGCGTCACCTCGTGCTGAACGACCTCGACGACACCTCGCTGCACGCCCTCACCGACCCCGAACCCGGTTCCGGTGCCCCCGCCCACGACGCAGGCTGGCGCGACCTCGTCGCCGCCGTCACCCACCGCCCGCGACGCACGACGCGCACCCTCGTCACCGGTCCTGCGGCGCTCGAACGAGCCGTCCTCGACGTCGTCGCCCCGCTGTGCGACGGGGCCGGGGTGTGGGACGGCCGCGCGAGTGCATCCGCGCCCGATCTGCTCATCGGGGCGCTGCCGTGGCGTTACGAAGAACTGGGTGACGTCCCCGATCTGCCCGGCCCGCTGACCGGCCCGGCGCCGGCCGTCCTGCCGCTCGCGTTCACGGCTCGCACCGTCACCGTCGGCCCCGTCGCTGGCGCAGGCGGCGCGTGCGCCGGGTGCGTCAACCCGGCCTATTCGAGCGGGACGCGGCGCCCAGACGCCGCCCTCAGCCCCGCCCTGTTCGCCTTCGCCGCGGGTGCGGCCGGGTTGTTCGTCCGGGCGTTCGCGGCGGGCAACGTCACGGCCTGCTCGATCAGTCTCACCTTCGACATGGCCGCGCCGCACGTCGAGCACCGCCTGTGGTCGTGCACCCCGACATGCCGAGACGCTGCCTGAGCAGCAGCTCGGGCAGCGTGTCGGGTGCATCGGTACCCCGGGTCATCGCGCGCTTCGGGGCGGGCGGTAGCGCTCACGCGGCGTTCTTGCGCGGACGCCCACGCGGGCGCTTGCGCGGCACGACGACGCCGCGTTCGAACAGCTCACCGCCCCACACGCCCCATGGCTCCTGACGCTCCTTCGCGCCCGCGAGACACAGCTGCGCCGCGGGGCAGGTGGCGCAGAGCGCCTTGGCGAACTCGACGTCCGCCGGGGACTGCGCGAACCACAGCTCGGGGTCAGCGGTGGCGCACGGCGTGTCGACGTCACCGCCCGCCAGGGGTATCAGGGCGTCGGATATCAGGTCTTCGAACATTGCAGTCATGTCGGTCTCTCGCTCTTGCTCCGGAAAGGATGTGGGCCCCGGTGTCGGGGAGTTTCTGGTGGGGGCCCTGAGCCTCGTTCGCGAAGACGCTCGATGCTGGATCGGTTCGTCACACGAAAGAAGCCGCGGACCCGGGTTCGGATCTCGCGGCTTTCGCTGACGTTCGCAGGTGGCTAGACCACCTGCGCCGTGCAGGAGAGCGGGAAGAACCGAGGGGTGTGGGGGCGACGCTCGGCGCTGAACGGCACGCCCACCTCGTGGAAGATGTGGCGGGCTTCAGAGCCATTGATGCCGGCGGCGTGCAGCCCTGAGCCGATGACGGCCTGGGCAGACGTCTCCCCCGAAAGATCGAGGAGGAACGCCTGAGCGCTCGGGCGCAGGGAAGCACGCAGGGAGGCGGCGTACGTCGTCATCGTCGTGATGATGTCCATGAGGCACCTCCTGGGTCGGCGGTTCGCGTCGGGCGAACTCGGTTCGTTCGTGCGGATCGTTCGCGGCGCACCCAAGGCGCGGCGCGAAGTGGTCTCAGGCTAGCGGCGCCCGCGAGAAGGGAGCAACCGAATTATCGAGAAAGTTCTTCGGCGGCTTCTCAGGCCGGGTCGAAGTCGCCGAAATGCGACGGCTTCTCGACCTCGTCGAGCGGTTTCGCGCCGCCCAGGACGGCGAGGACGGACGCGCCGTACTTGGAGATCTTGGTGTTGCCGACCCCCGCGATGGCGCGCAGGCCGGCGGGGTTCGCCGGCAGCGTCTCGGCGATGGCGACGAGCGTCGCGTCGGTGAAGACGACGAACGCCGGTACCTTGTCTCGCTTCGCGACCGCGGCGCGCCATTCGCGCAGCGCCTCGAACTGGGCCTCGTCATAGGTCGCAGGGCATTCGGTGCAGCGGCCGATCTTGCGCTCGGGCGCGGAGTACAGATCCTTGCCGCAGGTGCGGCACTTCGCCGTCGAGCGCTTGGGGGCGGGCGCGGCGCGCTTCGTCTTCGTCGCCGCGACGACGGCGCCGTCGAGCGAGTCGCCCAGCCCGTCGAGGAAGCGTGACGGGTTGCGCGACGCCCGGCCACCTTCGTGGCGGCTGCGCGAGTAGCTGAGCTGCAGGAAACGGCGCGCACGCGTGATGCCGACGTACATGAGACGCCGCTCCTCCTCGATCGCCTCGGGCGCACTCGCCATCATGATGGGCAGCAGCCCGTCGCTCGCGCCGACGAAGAACACCGCGTCCCACTCGAGTCCCTTGGCCGCGTGCAGCGACGCGAGCGTCACGCCCTCGACCTTCGGCGCGTGCTGCTCGGACGCACGTCGGTCGAGCTCGGCGACGAAGTCGCGCAACCGCGCGCCGGGGACGGTGCGGGCGACGTCCTTGCTCAGTTCCGCGAGGGACTGCAGCGACTCCCACCGTTCACGGCTCGCCCCCGCCGCGGGCGCCTGCTGCGACCAGCCGGCGCCGCTCAGGACGTCGGCGACGACGTCGGGCAACGGTTTCGAGCCGTCGTCGCTGCGGGCCGCGCCGCGCATGAGCAGGACGGCCTTGCGCACCTCGTCGCGGTGGAAGAAGCGTTCACCGCCGCGTATCTGGTAGGGAACGCCGGCGTCGGCGAGCGCCGTCTCGAAGGCCTCGGACTGCGCGTTGGTGCGATACAGGACGGCGATGCCGCTGGCCTTCACGCCGTCGGCGAGGAGCCGCTTGATCTCCTTCGCGACGCCCCGCGCCTCCGCCGGATCGTCGGGGTAGGTGACGAGCTTCGGCGTGACGCCCCCCTCGCGCTGCGCCTGGAGCGTCACGCTGCCGAACGCCTGATCGGCGCGCTTCATCACGTCGTTGGCGAGGCGGACGATGGGCGGGTCGGAGCGGTAGTTGCGCACGAGCTCGACCTTCGCGGCACCCTCGAAGCGCTGGGCGAAGGTGCGCAGATGCCGCGGCGAGGCGCCGGTGAACGAGTAGATCGTCTGCGCCGGGTCACCGACGACGCACAGATCCTTGCGCTCACCGACCCACAGCGACAGCAGGTACTGCTGGACGGTGTTGACGTCCTGGTACTCGTCGACGACGAAGTGGCGGTACTGATCGCGCACCTGACGGGCGATGTCCTCGCGCTCGGCGAGGATGCCGGCGGCCAGGAGCAGGACGTCTTCGAAGTCGATGACGCCGCGCGCGGACTTGACGTCCTCGTAGGCATCGAGCAGTCGCGCCATCGCCGTGACGTCGAGATCGGCGGGCTGACGGCCGGCGCGCCGTGCTGCGGCCGGGTAGGTCTCCGGGGTGAGCATCGAGACCTTGGCCCACTCGACCTCACCGGCGAGGTCGCGCAGTCCGGTGCGATCGACCTGCAGACGCAGCCGCCCCGCCGCCTCGCCGACGAGGCTGCCCTTCGTCCCGACGACCTCCGGCGCGCCCCCACCGATCGCCTGCGGCCAGAAGTAGCGTAGTTGGCTCAGCGCCGCGGCGTGGAAGGTGCGTGCCACGACCTGCGGGACGCCCAACTCGCGAAGGCGCGTGCGCATCTCGCCCGCAGCACGCGCGGTGAACGTCACCGCCAGCGTGCGCTGACCGACGAGAGCGCCCGAGTGCACGCCGTACGCGATGCGGTGCGTGATAGCGCGCGTCTTGCCCGTGCCCGCGCCGGCGAGGACGACCATCGGGCCGAGCGGGTTCGCCGCGACCTCCCGCTGCTGCGGGTCCAGACCCGCGAGCACCGAATCGGCGTCATGCTCGTTCACTGCTCAGGTACTCCTCGAAATGGTCGTTCGTCGCGATGCGGGTGGGCGGGTTGGTCGGTCGGATCGTGCGCCACCGTCACGGGAGCGGCTCACCGTACCAATGCTCGATGAGAGCGCGCGCGATCGACAGGCGCCCCGGCAGCGCGAGGGAACCGTCGGCGAGGCCCTGACGGACGTCGGCGCGCGAGTACCACCCGATCTCCTCGATCTCGCCCTCCTGAGCGCGCAGCGGTGTCGTCACCGCACGCGCGATGCAGCCGATCATGAGGGAGGCGGGAAAGGGCCACGGCTGGCTGCCGAGATAGCGCACGTCGGTGACCTCGACGCCGGACTCCTCGAACGTCTCGCGCGCCACGGCCTGCTCGAACGACTCCCCTGGCTCGACGAAACCCGCGAGCACCGAACGGTGCGGGCCCTTCCAGCGTGGGCCGCGGGCGAGCAGGAGGCGCGAGTCGTCGGGGTCGGACTCGTCGACGATCGCCATGATGACGGCCGGGTCGGTGCGCGGGAAGTGATGCGAACCGTCCGCTTCGCAGCGACGCACCCAGCCCGCCTCGACGACGATGGTGGGCGCCCCGCAGCGCGGGCAGTGCGTGTGCGTCGCATGCCACTGGGCCAACGCGACGGCCGCGGTGACGCAGGCGAGGTCGTCGCCCGACAGTTCGAGCCCGATGTCGCGCAGGGTGCGCCACGACGGCGCGTCGTCGCCGTCATCCTCCGAAGTCGTGGCGGTAGCCGCGTTGCCAGGGCGCTCCCCCGTCGGCGCAGGGACCGGTGCGTCGTCCTGCGGGCGAAGCACGGCGAGCGCGGGGCCGTGGGACGTCTGACCGAGGTAGAGGACGACACCGCCGGTGTCGAACCACTGCCGATCCTCGGCCTGTGGTGCGCGCCAGAGCAGCTGGGTGCGCCGTTGCGGCACCGAGGCGCCGCGCACGTCGAGGACCCGCGTCGTCGCGACGGCGAGCAGCCGCTCGATGAGATCCGGTTCGGAGCGCCGCAGCGCATCACGGTCGACGACGGCGTCGCCGAGGACGAGATCGGGCAAAGGTCGCGTGGCGTCGGGCATGCCTCCCAGGCTAGACGCCACCTCCGACATACGGTGTGGGGGTGATGCGCTCGCCCCTGCTCCTCGCCGCCCTCGCCGACGCCGCCGTGCCCGGAATCCGCCCCATCAAGGTCGAAGGCCTGCCCGTGCCGGCCGGCGACCTCTACCAGAGTGCCCACATCACGGGCGCCGACGGCCGGGTCTGGCTCGTCCGCTCCGCGCTGACTGGAGCCGCAGGCGCCGAACTCGCCGCATCCGACGCCCTCGTGCAATTGCTCACGCGACGCGTCGACTTCGACGTGCCCCGCGTCGAGGGCTCCGCCCGCCCGAAGGAGGGATCGGCCGTCGCCGTCTACGCGCGCCCCCGCGGCAGGGCGCTCGACTGGCGCCACCTCGCCGGACGCTCCGCCGCGGCGCGTGCCCTCGGCCAGGCGCTCGCGCACCTGCACGGCGTCGACCCGCGCGTCGTCGAGGAGGCCGGCCTCGCCACCTACGACGCCGACACCTACCGTCAGCGTCTGCGCGCCGACGTCGATCGCGCCGCCGCGACGTCCCGGGTGCCGTCGGCCCTCATCGCCCGCTGGCGCGAGGCCCTTGACACGCCGGCGTTGTGGCGCTTCTCGACGACGGTGACGCACGGGCCGCTGCGCGGCGCCGACGTCCATGTCGACGAGGGTGAGGTGAGCGCCATCAGCGGCTGGGAGCATGCCGGCGTCGCCGACCCCGCGCGCGACTTCGCGCTGCTGTGGAACTCTGCGCCGCAGCAGGCGTTCGACACCGTGTTCGAGGCCTACGCCGCCGAACGCGCCGAGAGGCCCGACCCGAACCTGGAGCGCCGCGTCCGCCTCATGGGCGAGATGGAACTCGCGTACGCGCTGCTCGCAAGCCGCACGATGGGCGACGACGCGCGCGTCGAGCGTCACGCCGCGGCGCTCGAGGAACTCGCCTTCGAGGTGGAGGGCGACTCGAGTCTCCTGCCGCCGGCGCGCCGTGCGGGCACGGCGCCGATCGACCTCGTCCCCCCGCTCGACCCCGCCGACATCGAGGTCGTCGACGCCGAGGTCGGCGAGGAGGACGCCACCGTCGAGATCCCCGTGCGCCTGGCCCCGGAGCGAGAGGACCGCTCCGAGCACGCGGGCGCCACGCGCGTCGATGGCGACGCCGCGCGCACCCGACTGCCTCACGGCTCGTCCGAGGAGCCCGCGGCCTCGAGCGACGACTCGGCAGGCGCCGTCGCCGACGAATCGTCCGGCGGGAACGCGAGATCCCGCTGACCGCTCGGGCCGCACCCGCGGGACGCCCCGCCTCCGCGACCCGAGCGCGACAAGCACCGCCGTCAGCCCCCGACCGACCCGAGAAGCTCCTCGAGGTCGCGCTGCGACGCAACGTCGGGGCGATACGTCTCCCCCGTGGCGGCGTAGAAGAACGCGGCGTCGACGTCCTCGGGATCCAGGCCGCGCAGGCGCGCGTAACCGAGGGCGTAGGCGGCGAGCTGCAGCGAGCGATGACGCAGGGTCGGCCCCGCCGGCTTGGCTCCGGTCTTCCAGTCGACGACCGTGAACCCGCCGCCGTCACGCGCGAAGACGGCGTCGATGCGGCCGCGCACCGCGTACCCGGCGACGACGGTCTCGAGGGCGACCTCGACGTCGACCGGCACCCGATCCGCCCACTCGCTGGCCAGGAAGTTGGTCTGCAGCACGGGCAGCATCTCGTCGGCGGCCACGTCCTCGTCACCGAAGCCAGGCAGTTCGTCGAGGTCGACGAGGGCCGCAGCACCGTAGTGCCGCTCCACCCAGGCGTGGAACGCCGTACCGCGCCGCGCCGCCACCGCCGGTTCACTCGGCATCGGGCGCCGTAGGCGCCGCGCGAACAGGTCCTTGTCGCTCGCGAGTGCGACGAGCTGGGAGGCGGACAGGTGCGAGGGCAGCACGACGTCGCTGCGCAGCCGGGTGCGTTCGCGCTGTCGTTCGGCCAGGAGCAGCTCCATCTCCTGCTCCCTGTCCTCGATCGTCCCCTCCAACCCGAGCGCCAGTTGCCCGGCCGGCTCGAGGGCCTCCCCGTTCTGCAGCCGGGTGCGCAGCGCGCGCACCTGGTCCGCGGCAGGGACGAGGTGGGCGCGTTGGTCGGCCATCGCGTCGAGCGGCCACGTCGCCGTCAGGACGTCGGCGTCGAGCGGGTTGCTCGGGCGCTCGCCGTCGACCTGCGTCGGAGGCATCTGCTCCCAGTGCAGACGCTCGATGCTCGCGCCGAGATCGGGTTCCTCGAGCAGTTCGGTGAGGAAACGAGACGTCTCGCGCGGGGTCGTGCCGCTCGCGTACCAGATCGGAGCGGTGAGCAACATGGTGCTGCGCGCGCGGGTGAAGGCCACGTACGCAAGGCGGCGTTCTTCCGTCACCGCGTGCTTAAGGCCCTGCTCGCAGAACTCGGTGAACCGGTCGGCCAGCTCGTCGGAATCCTCCGCACCCGTGACGGCGAGGGCGGGCAGCCCCTCCCTGTCACCGCGCAGATCGTAGGGGATCGACTGAAGACCACTGAGCCAGCCGCGCGCCTTGTGCGGCTTGTACTGCCACTGCTCGCCCTCGGCCCGCGTCGAACCGCCGAGGCTCGGAAAGACCCCTTCGACGAGGCCGGGCACGACGACGACGTCCCACTCAAGCCCCTTCGCGGCGTGCACGGTGAGCACCTGAACCGCATGCGGGTTGACCTCGATGGCGGGCATCTCCAGGCCGCGTTCCTCCTGCCGGGCCGCGTCGAGCCACTCGAGGAACCCCCCGAGCGTCGGACGTTGGGCCTGGACCGAGAACGTCCCCGCGATGTCGGCGAAGGCGTCGAGGTGGGCCCGGGCGCTCGACGGGTCGTACCCCGGGCGGGCAAGCACCTCGATGTCGAGACCGAGCACGCGTTCGGCCTCCCCGACGAAGTCGGCGAGCGGCAGCCCGGAGAGCAACCGGAGGCGTTGCACCGACGTGTGGAACCCCCGCAGCCGCTCACGGGCGACGTCGCAGAGGTACTCGCCGTCGCGCCCACGCCATGACGCGTCGGGCAGTTCGCCGATCGCCTCGACGAGGCTCACCTCGTCCCGCGTGTCCTGCGCGAGGTCGCGCTCCGCCCGCGCACCGCGCCTGGCCGCCTCCCCATCAGGCCCGGGTACAGGCTCAGACGGCGCGCCCTCGCCGGCGTCGGATTCGCTGCTCGCCGGTTCGGCGCTGCCGCCCTCGGCGCGCTCCTCGGTGGCTGCCGCGGCGTCGTCCTGGTGTCGCTGGTGCAACTCCTTGGCCCACGACCCGAGCGCTGCGATGTCGGCCGCACCGAGACGCATCGCCGGGGAGGTGAGCAGGCGCATGAGATGGTCGCCGCGGCTCGGGTCGTCGACCACCCACAGCATCGAGACGAGGTCGACGATCTCGGGGGTCTGCAGCAGGCCACCGAGCCCGACGGCCTCCGCGGGGACGCCCGCGTCGTGGAGGGCATCCAGCATCGGCACGAACTGAGATCGCTTGCGGCACAGCACCGCAGCGGTTCGGGGCGCCTCGCCCGAACGCAGTGGACGGCGTCGTTCGGCCACCCACTGCGCGACGGCGCGTGCCTCGTCCGCCTCCGTCAGGTAGCGGGCGGCGGCCAGGGCGCCGGGGCCTGCGTCGGGGCGGGGGCGCAACGTCGCCACGGGCACGCGCGAGGCCCTGTTCAGCGGCGCGGCGGTGACGTTGGCCGCGTCGAGGACGGCGGCGTCGTTGCGCCACGACGTCGCGAGCGAGGCGACGGGCGTGAGGTCGGATCCCGGTAGGGCGAAGGAGCGACGGAAGGCGGACAGGGTCGTCACGCTCGCGCCGCGCCAGCCGAAGATCGACTGGTGCGGGTCCCCCACCGCCACGACGCCCGGACGCTGCTGCGTCTCCCCGGCGGCGAAGACGGCTGCGAGGAAGGCGATCTGCGCTGAGCTCGTGTCCTGGAACTCATCGAGCAGCACCATGCGGTAGCGCGCGCGCTCGATCGCGCCGATGGCCGGGAAGCGGTCGGCGAGTTCGGCGGCGAACGCGATCTGGTCGGAGAAGTCGAGCGCCGACCTGTCCTTCTTCAGCGATTGATACCGCTCGATGAGCGGGAGGATCTGCTGGTGGCCCTTCGCCTTCGCCGTGAGCGCCTTGCCCGCGTCCCCGAGGGAACGCTTTCGCGGCGCGAACGGGATCGCGTCGAGCGAGCCGAGGAGGGAGTCGTAGTAGGCGCGCAGCTCGTCGACGCTGCGCCGATGCTCGCTCAGTTCACCCGCGGTCGCGAGGACGGCCGCCGTCACGCTCGGCAGCTTGACGGTGACCTGCGACATGTCGCCGTCCCACCCACTCGCGACCTCGTGCGCGAACTGCCACGCGGCGGCCTCCGACAGCATCCGCGCATCCGGCTCGATGCCGAGGCGCAGACCGTGCTCACCGACAATGCGCCCCGCGTACGCGTTGTACGTCGAGATCGTGGGGCTCTCGCCGAGGCTCGGCGTGCCGTCCGGATCATCGGGCGGGCTCCACAGGCCACTCGCCTCGAGCATGCGCAGGCGCTGGTTGACGCGTTCGGCGAGCTCACCGGCGGCCTTGCGGGTGAAGGTGAGGCCGAGGATCTCCTGCGGGCGCACCAAGCCGTTCGCCACGAGCCACACGACGCGCGAAGCCATCGTGTCCGTCTTGCCCGAGCCGGCTCCCGCCACCACGAGCAGCGGCTCCAGCGGCGCCTCGATGACGGCGACCTGCTCGGGTGTGTGGTGATAGCGCTCCAGCGCGTCGGCGATGGCGTCCGCGCTCAGACGAGCGGGGCGATCCTTCGCCTCGGAGCCCTGTGGCCCCGACGGGTCGCTGGTTGCTGGGGTGAGGTCGTCGGTCACAGCGTTCGGCCTTCCGGCTGGATGGGGCAGGAGCTCTTGACGGGGCACATCGTGCAGTTCGGGTTGGCGGCGGCGACGAAGGTGGCGGCGCCCATGCCGTCAGCCGTGCGTTGCATGAGGTCGAACGCCCACCCGCGGGTGCCGACGATCGGTTCGTCGACCGCCCCGGGCTCGCCGTCACTCGCGGCGTCCTCGTCGGCGACGAGGGGCGGCTGGGCCTGGACGCGAGCGGTGCTGTTCGCGCCGGTGCCGGCGGCCTGGCCGAGCTGCACGAGAGCAGCCCCGGCGCTGGGACGCCCCGGGCCGAACGCGTCTGCCTCGAGCGCGGCCTGGTAGGCGGCGAGCTGCGGGTGCGCTGCGACTTCCTCGTCCTTCGGTTTCGAGCTGCCCGTCTTGTAGTCGATGACGCGCAGCCCGCGCTCGGGGTGGTGCTCGAGACGGTCGATCGAGCCGGAGATCTTGGCTCGCCCGACGATCGCGGAGAACCGTCGTTCGGCGGCCTCGCCGGCCCATCCCGTGGCCGCCGCGTCGCCGAGGTAGCCCTGCAGCTTCTTCACCATGCTCTGAGCGCGCGCCTTCTCGCCGCGCGACACCCACGAGTCGCCGAGGCCGAGACGCGGCCACCGCTTCTCGAGCGCTTCGTCCATGAGAGCGGGTTCGTCGGCGAACTCCTCGGCGAGTTCGTGCACGAGCGTGCCGATCGTGCTCGCCCCGACCGACGGGCCGAAACCACCGTTGGTCGTGAGGAGCCAGTTGAGACCGCAGCGGTGGAATCCCTCGATCTTCGACGGGCTGACCCGCACCCACTCCTGCGGCGGGCGGACCGGCCTGTCGTCGCTGCGGCTGACGAGGGCCCACCACTGCTCGGGGTCGGCGCCCGGCACGTCGTGCTCGGCGAGGCGCGCCAGACGGCGGGCGCCCTCGTCACGGACGGCCTCGTCCTGGTCGGCGAGCATGCGTCGGGCCTCGGCGACGAGCCCGGCGAGGGTCATCGGCCGGGCGACAGGGGTGAACTCTCGCATCGCGTCGGCCGCAGCGCCCGGCGCGAGCGGGTCGACGATGTCGAGGTAGACGCTCGGTTGCTCGTCCTCGTCACGCACGGCCGTCACGACGACGTGCTCGCGCGCCCGGCTCATCGCCATCGCGAACTGCCGCGTCTCGTCGTGCCGGACGGCCGCCTGCCGCGCGGGGAGCGAGCGCCCGCGACCGCTGAGGATGTCGACGAGATCCTCCGAGCCGAGCACCGAACCGCGCAATCGCAGGTCGGGCCAGACGCCCTCCTGGACGCCCGCGACGACGACCGTGTGCCACTCGCCGCCCGCCGAGCCGGCTGCGGTGACGAGCGCGACGGCGTCTTCGTCGGGGGCTGCGGCGACGAGGCGGTCGCCCGGCACGTCCTGGCTGCGGACGTGGTCGAGGAAGTCGGCCACGCCCGCGCCGGGCAGCCGCTCGACGAACGCTGCAGCCGCTGCGAAGAGCGCGAGCAGCGCATCGAGGTCACGGTCGGCGCGGGTTCCGGAGATTCCCCCGGCCAACGCGTTCGCCTCCCACGCCTCGGCGAGGCCGCTGGCCTGCCACATCTGCCACAGCACGTGCTCGGCGTCGTCGTGGGGCGGAGCGGCCCTCAGCGCGGCCGCCCCTGCCGCGAGAACGCGCGACACCCGGCGCGCAGGCGCCGCTTCGGGGCCGAGGGAGACGAGCAGCGCCGGTTCGAGCAGGCAGGCGCCGAGCAGCTCGTCGGAGACGCGGTTGCCGCCGGCGGCCAGTTCCTCACGGCGCAGCAAACGTCGCAGTCGTCGCAGCACGACCGGGTCGGCTCCGCCGAGCGGCGAGGTGAGCAGGTCGAGGGCGAGGTCGGCACTGACGCCCGCCCGCGAGGCATCGGCGTCGCCGTCCACCGGGGCCTGTTCAGAGCCACGCGTCCGGCTCGTCACGATCTCGAGGGCGTGCAGGAACGGCCGCACGGCGGGTTCGTCGCGCAGGGCCAAGGACGCCGGAGGGACAGCCACGGGCACCTTGGCCGCGTTGAGGGCGCGCCGCAGCGCCGACGTTCCGGCAGCGGCTCGCACGATGACGGCCATGTCCTTCCACGCCACCCCGTCCTTGAGGTGTGCTCGACGCAGCACCCCCGCGATGTGGGCGGCTTCCTGCGCGCCGCTGCGCAGCAGCGCGACGTCGACGCCCCCACCGGGGCGCGTGACGACGCTGCGGTGCGCGATGCCGTCGACGCTGCCGATGCGCGCGGTGACGCGTTCGACCACCTCCGCGAGCCTTCGGGGCTGACGGTGGCCGTAGCCGAGCACGAACCGTCGACTCGCGCCGTGCTGTGCCGCGACCTGCTCGAGGTAGCGCGGGTCGGCGCCGCGGAAGGCCTGCACCGTGACGTCGGGGTTGCCGAGCAGGACGAGCCGCTGACCCGGGCCGACGAGTTCGGTGAGGAAACCGACGGACGCGCGCGTGAGTTCCTGCGCGTCGTCGATGACGACGAGTCTCAGCTGCGCCCGCACCCGCTCGCGCAGCGTCTCGTTCTCGCGCAACGCCTGCGCCGCCGCACCGAGGATCCAGGCCGGGTCGAACGCTCCCGGACGTGACAGGGCGGTGACGTCGTCGTATTCGTCGAGGACGTCCGCGGCCGCGATCCACTCGTCGCGCCCGTGCTCGGCGCCGAGCCGGCGCAGGTGGTCGCTGCTGACGTCCCACTCCACCGCGCGCATGATGAGGTCGCGCAGTTCGTTGCGGAACCCGCGCGTCGTCAGCGCCTCCGCCAGATCCTCGGGCCAGGCAGGCGCCGCGCCGAGGCCGAGGCGGTGGCCTTCGAGCAGTTCCTTGAGCACGACGTCCTGCTCCGGACCGGCGAGCAGGCGCGGCGCCGGCAGGTCGTCCATCGCGGCGCGCATGCGCAGGATGCCGAACGCGAGCGCCTGCGGGGTGCGCGCGATCGGCTCGCTCGAGGTGCCGCCCACGCGGGTCGTGACGCGGGCGCGCAACGCCCCGGCTGCCACGCGCGTCGGTGAGAGCAGGACGCACTCATCGGGACGCGCACCACCCTCCACGGCCTGCGCGACGAGTTCGACGGCGAGCGTCGTCTTGCCCGTGCCGGGCGCGCCGACGACGTGGAGCACCCGATCGTCGGCCTCGAGCACGGCCTGTTGCGCAGGATCGAGATCGAGCGGCGCCGCCGCTTCGGTCTGCGTCGCGCCACGCAGCGCCGGGGTGAGACGCGTCGGATCGACGCTCGCCACGACGCCCTCGACCACGCTCGGCGGCAGCGCAGCGATCGGCAGGGCGGCCTCGCCCTGGACGGGCGCGCCGGCCGGCGTCTGCGCCGTCAAACCCTCGTGATTCGTCATGATGTCATCCCAGCACAGCGCGCCGACAACGCCGGGATTCCGCGGAATTTTTCGTCACCCACCCGTCAGAACGGAGGCACCCAACCAGCCCGACGCAGGTCGACTCCCTCAGCTCGCGTCGGCGTCCCCTCCGCCTCGTACTGCTCGAACGCCTGCGCCCTCAGCGCCTCCGGCAACAGCCCCCGCGCGTTCGTCACCCGCCACCACGGCCACCCCGGCCGACCGTCCGCGAGGATGCGCCCCACCTGACGTGCGCCCGTGCCGACGACCGCGGCGACGGCACCGTACGTCGTCACGCGCCCCGGCGGCACGTCGGCGACGACCTCGGCGACCGATTCGCTCAGTTCGTCGCGCGCCCCGCCCGTCATGCCGGCCTCATGACGCCGCCGCCAGGCCCCCACGCACACTCAGGATGCGACCCGAGCGCCTCGACGATCCATCAGCCGCCGCATCATCGCCCGGCGTCACATCCTGACCAGAGGCCGCCTCCCGGCCCGACGCAGCAGCATGCTCTATCGCACTCGCACTCGCACCCAGCACCCCCGCGGCCGCACGCGAACGCGCACCGCGCGCACAGACGAGCACGACGTCGCGCTCCCCCACCCGCGCGTGCACGGACGCTCGCGTCGTCTCGTTCCAGCCGCCGGCCCAGGGTTCGACGAACGTCTCGTCGGCGCCCACCGTCATCCATGGGGGCAACGGCGCCGCCTCGACCTCATCGGGATTGCGCACGTCGACGAGGACGAACCCCGCGTCCGGCCACTCCTGCGGCCCGATCTCGGCCACCGCGCCTGACGCCGCCGCGCGCCCGTCGGCCCCAGGGCCACCCGCCGCACCGAGACCACCAAAACCACCAGATCCACCGAAATCAGCGAACCCTGGAGGCGCATCCACCCCCTCGAGGCCGGCAACCCCCTCGAAGTACCCCGCTTCGAGCCCACAGACGCCACACTCGGGGTCGCGCGCGACGGGCAGCGTCGCCATCGTCGCGCCGAGGGCGTCGTACAACCGGATCGCATCGCGCGCCGGAGCGCCGATGCCGGAGCACAGCTTGATCACCTCGACGGCCTGCATCGCGCCGAGCACGCCCGGCAGCACGCCGAGCACCCCCGCCTCCTCGCACGTCGCGAGCCCGGCGACGGCCTGCGGATCGGGGAAGACGCACCGATAGCACGGCCCGACTGCGGGCTCGACGACGCCGAACTGCCCTGCATACTGCGCGATCGACGCCCACACGAGCGGTACGCCGAGCAGCACGCAGGCGTCGTTGAGCACGTAGCGAGCCTCGATGCTGTCGGTGCAGTCGACGACGACGTCGACCTCGGCGACGAGTTCGAGCGCCCGCGTCACGCTGAGGCGCTCGGGCAGCGCACTCACCTCGACACCACTGTTCTGCGCCGCGACGGCGCGCTGCACCGACGTCACCTTCGCCGTGCCGATCGCGGCTTCGGTGTGGATGAGCTGACGCGGCAGGTTGGAGATCTCCACGACGTCCGGATCCATGACGACGAGGTGCCCGACGCCGCAGCCGGCGAGCGAGGAGATGACGGGTGAGCCGAGCCCGCCGGCGCCCACGACGAGCACCCGCGCCGCTGCCAACCGTCGCTGCCCGGTCACCCCGAAGCCGGCCAGCGAGTGGTGGCGCGCGTATCGTCGGGCGCCGGGATCGTCGGGCCGGGCGTCTCGCACAGGCACCTCATTCCGTGACCGGGCCACCGAGATGGCCCATGGGCGATAAAGTCGCACCCAGCTTATGACCGACGAGCAAGGAGCCTCATCCATGACCCACGTGGACGATTCGACCAAACGCGGACGCCTCCCCCGATCGGCGCGGCGAGCCCAACTCATGGAGGCGGCGCAGTCCGTCTTCGTCGAATCCGGCTACCACAGTGCGGCGATGGACGAGATCGCGGAGCGCGCCCACGTCAGCAAGCCGGTGCTCTACCAGCACTTTCCCGGCAAGCTCGACCTGTACCTGGCGCTGCTCGAGCAGCACACGCGTGAGGTGCCGCTCCTCGTGCGCGAGGCCATCGAGTCGACGTCCGACAACAGCCAGCGCGTCGCCGCGGCGATCGGCGCGTTCTTCGCCTTCGTCGAGCGCGAGGACGCGGGTTTCCGCCTCGTCTTCGAATCGGATCTGACGAACGAGCCCGCCGTCAGCGAGAAGGTCGAACGCATGCTGACGGAGACCGCGGCCGAGGTCGCCAAGGTCGTGCAGGAGGACACGGAGCTTCCGACGGAGCAGGCGACGCTCGTCGCCGTCGCCCTCGTCGGCATGTCGCAGGTCGTCGCGCGCTACTGGATCACGACGGGTTCGCCGATCCCCCGCGAGGAGGCCGCGCGCATCGTCGGTCTGCTGGGCTGGCGCGGCCTCGGCGGGTTCCCGAAGACCGGCGGGGATGAAATCGAGCGCTGAGGCGTTGCACCCATACGACGGGTGAGTCGCGTGGCTTCTCACCCCCTGGGATGATTCCGGCGTCGCCGATGGGGCACGCTGATCTCACCCACACGTCCACCACTGATCGCGTTCCGCACGCGACGAGAAGGAGGAGAACCATGGAGGTTCGAATCGGCGTCCAGAACGTCGCCCGCGAGGTCGTCATCGACTCGCACGAGAACGCCGACGCGGTGCGCGAGCACGTGCGCGCGGCTCTCGACAGCGGCACCCCGCTCACGCTGAGTGACGAGCGCGGCCACAGCGTCACCGTGCCGGCTTCCGCCATCGGCTACGTCGACATCGCGGCGGAGCAGAAGGGCCGCGTCGGCTTCGGCGGCTGACGTTCACCCGAAGCGGTCACGGGCGTTCACCCCAAAGGGGTGAACGCCCGCCGTCGCGTAACGAAGGAATAACGCATCTAGCACCTCGCCGGTCTCGATGGTTGAAATGCGACCGCCGATTGGCTTAGGTGGAGACAAACGTTGGGACATACCGGAGCCCAGCCGAACTCATAGGAGACTCACCATGGGCATCATCAGCTCGATCATCGGCGGCCTCATCATCGGCGCCCTCGCCCGCCTGTTCCTCAAGGGCGACCAGAACATGGGGATCATCATGACGATCATCCTCGGCATCGTCGGCTCCGCCCTCGGCTCCTGGCTGACCACCCAGTTCGGCTACAAGAACTCCAACGGCGGCTTCGAGATCATCCCCTTCATCGTGGGCATCATCTGCGCGATGGTTCTCATCACCATCTACCTCACGCTGGTGGGTCGAAAGAACCGCGTCTGATCCGTCGCTCGCGCAGCTCCGCTGCGCAGGTGAAGAAGCCCGGCCCCTCCTGGGGCCGGGCTTCTGCGTTTCCGCGATCAGGTCAGAGGTCAGGCGCTCACGCCGTGAGCCCCAAGGCCTCCATGCGGCGCGTGTGATTCGACGTCAGTCGCTCGAACATGCGCGTCAGCTCGGCGAGGTCCGCGCCGACGCCGGAGCCGTCGTCGACGAGCAGGGCCGTCAGCCCGTCGTGGGTCGCCGCGACGCGCTGAGCCTGACTGAGGGCCTCACCGACGAGGCGGCGCCCCCACAGTGCGAGACGCGAACCCACTCGCGGGTCGGCCGCGATGGCGTCGCTGAGCACGCTCATGATGAACGCGTCCTGCTCATCGCTGTCGACGGCACGCTCGACGAGCGAACGCGTCTCGGGGTCGACGTAGCGCGCGATCTCCGAATAGAAATCCGTTGCGATCGCGGCGCCGGCGTAGGCCTTCATGAGGCCCTCGTACCAATCGGCGGGCGGCGTACGACGGTGCCATTCATCGATGGCGGCCGTGAACGGCTGCATCGAGTCCTCGGGCTCGACGCCGAGGTCGCGCAGACGGCCGGCGAGCTGCTCGTAGTGGTCGAAGTCGCCGCGCGCCATGCGCGCGAGCGCCAGCTTGTGGTCGAGGCGCGGGGCGCGAGCGGCGTCCGCCACCGTCGCGAAGGCGCCGGAGAGCTCGCCGTAGGCGATGACGCTCAGCAGGTCGATCACCCCCGCCCGGTACGTCTCGTCCTCGATCGTGCGTGAAGGGCTCGGATCAGGCGTCACAGGCTCGCTCATGCAGCGATCGTAGCGTGGCGTCGAACAGGTGTGGCGCGCGTGGGTAGACTCGAGATGACCACGGGTGACCGATCGGCCCCTCCCGGCACGTGCGGGCGTCATACGACAGACGCCCACTCCCGCCGCCCACCTCCGCACGCGAGGCCGCGCGGCGCGCAGACCTCCGATCGGCTCTCATCATCCCCGGCGCGGCCTCCGAGGCCCCGGGGCGACACAGGAAGCACGATCGTGATCAACGACAACCAGCCCACGGCTGCCGAGCTCGACTCCGCCGGCATCACCTCCATCGAGGCCGAAGCGGCCCCTGAGCCCATCGCCGAGCAGACATTCGCCGACTTCGGCATCCACCCCGACATCGTCGCCGCCCTCGAAGAGAAGGGGATCGTCCATCCCTTCCCCATCCAGGCGATGACGCTGCCCGTCGCGCTCTCGGGGCACGACATCATCGGCCAGGCGCGCACCGGCACCGGCAAGACCCTGGGCTTCGGAGTGCCGCTGCTCAGCCGCGTCACCGCGCCGGGTGAGACGTCGAAGGCCGCCGTCCCCGCGCCCGAGGGCAAGCCGCAGGCGATGGTCGTCGTCCCGACGCGCGAGCTCGCCGTCCAGGTCGCCTCCGACCTCGAGGCCGCCGCGAAGAAGCGCGGCATCCGCATCGCGCAGATCTACGGCGGTCGCGCGTTCGAGCCGCAGGTCGAGCGCCTCGAGAAAGGTGTCGAGGTCATCGTCGGCACGCCGGGTCGCATCATCGACCTCGCGACGCGTGGTCACCTCGACCTGGCGTACGTCGGCTGCCTCGTGCTCGACGAGGCCGACGAGATGCTCGACCTGGGCTTTCTGCCCGACGTCGAGAAGATCCTCGCAATGACGCCGGGTGGGCGTCAGACGATGCTGTTCTCCGCGACGATGCCGGGCGCCGTCGTCACCCTCGCGCGTCGTTACATGACGCAGCCGACGCACATCCGCGCCATGCAGGACGACGCGAGCGAGGCCGAGACGGCCTCCAACATCGAGCAGTTCGTCTACCGCGCGCACGCGATGGACAAGGTCGAGATGCTCGCCCGCATCCTGCAGGCGAAGGACCGCGGCCTGACGATCATCTTCAGCCGCACCAAGCGCACGGCCGCCAAGGTCTCCGACGAGCTCATCTCGCGCGGCTTCGCGGCCGCTCCGCTGCACGGCGACCTCGGCCAGGGCGCCCGAGAGCAGGCGCTGCGTGCGTTCCGTTCGGGCAAGGTCGACGTCCTCGTCGCGACCGACGTCGCCGCGCGCGGCATCGACGTCGAGGACGTCACGCACGTCATCAACTACCAGTGCCCGGAGGACGAGAAGACGTACGTCCACCGCATCGGCCGCACCGGCCGCGCGGGCAAGACGGGCATCGCCGTCACCCTCGTCGACTGGGACGACCTGCACCGCTGGGCGCTCATCAACAAGGCCCTCGACCTCGGCATCCCCGAACCCGAGGAGACGTACTCCAGCTCCGAGCACCTGTTCGAGGATCTCGAGATCCCCGCGAACGCGACCGGCAGCCTGCCCAAGTCGGCGCGCACCCGCCAAGGCCTCGACGCCGAGCGCGTCGAAGATCTTGGAGAGACGGGGCGAGGCGACTCGCATCAGCGCGGCGAGCGTCGTCCGCGCCGTGACGACGAGCGCGGCCGATCGGGGGGACGAGGCGGGCGCTCCGGTGGTCGCGGCGGCGAACGTCAGGCCTCGGGTGGCTCGAGCGAGCGTCGCCCGCGCCGTGACGCCGCGAGCACCGAGGGCTCCGGCGGTTCGTCGCAGCCGCGCCGACGTCGCCGTCGCACCCGCGGTGGCGCGGGTGAGACGTCTGCCGCCGACTGACGCACCCTCCCGGCGCGAGGCGCCCGGCGCCGTCCGCACTCGTTCAGACGTGACGCGGGCGAGCACCGGGCGCCTCGCGCCGCATTCGCGCCTGTGTCATCACTCTCAGTACGCTTCACGACAAATGACCGTTGATCGGAAAGGGCACCCATGCCTGCCTCACCTCCGGACCCGGCCCTGACGCCGCCCGCGGCCGATGACTCGACGCCGCTACCGGCCGATTCCGCCTCGCCTCCGTCCACCCCGCCCGAAGAGCGCGACGAGCTGACGCTCGACGCACGCAACCGCGATGCCCGCGTCGAGAAGCAGGACCCGCACGAGCCCGAGTCACGGGCGTCCGAGGACCGCTCGCGCATCATCTCGGACGGTTTCGCCTCGTTCGCGCGCTGGTCGTTGCGGATCAGCATCATCATCGTCACGTTCTATCTCGTGTGGCGAGCGCTCACACCGTTCTGGGTCATCATCCTGCCGCTGATCCTCGGTCTCTTCATCACGACCGTCCTGTGGCCGCCTGCCGCCTGGTTGCGTCGCCGCGGCGTGCGCCCCGCCCTGGCGGCGCTCTCGAGCGTGCTCGGCGGATTGCTCGTCGTCGGTGGCATCATCGCCGCGATCGTCCCGACCGTCGCAGCCGAGGCGCCCGAGCTGGCACGCAAGTCGATGGAGGGCGTCTCCCAGATCCAACGCTGGTTGCAGGGCCCGCCGTTGAAGATCCCGGCGACCCAGATCGACAACGCAGTCAACGTGATCAACGAGAAGCTCAAGACGTCGGGCGATGCCATCGCCTCGGGCGTCTTCAGCGGCGTGACGACGGTCGGCAGCATCCTCGTCACCCTCGTCCTCAGCCTCATCCTCGCGTTCTTCTTCATCAAGGACGGGGACCGCTTCCTACCGTGGGTGCGGCTCGTCACGGGTGAGCGCACCGGCGCTCACGTCACCGAGGTGTTCACCCGCGCGTGGCAGACCCTGTCCGGGTTCATCCGCACCCAGGCGATCGTCTCGGCCATCGACTCGGTCTGCATCGGCATCGGTCTCATCGCATGCGGTGTGCCGCTGGCCCTGCCGCTGTGCGTCATCACGTTCTTCGGCGGGTTCATCCCGATCGTCGGTGCGACGGTCGCCGGCGCACTCGCCGTCCTCGTCGCGCTGGTGACGAAGGGGGTGACGACAGCGATCATCGTCCTCGTCATCATCATCCTCGTGCAGCAGCTCGAGGGGCACATCCTGCAGCCGCTGCTGCAGAGCCGCTCGATGTCGTTGCACCCTGTCCTCGTGCTGCTCGGCATCGCGGCCGGCTCCGAGGACCATGGCGTCATCGGCGGTTTCCTCGCCGTCCCCGTCGTCGCGACGCTGGCGGTGCTGTTCCGCTACATCGGTGAACAGGTGGACCTGCGCTCCGGCACCGTCACCGTCGCCGACCTCGAGTACCGCACCGATCGAGGACGCATCGCGGCGCTGCGCACCGAGCGCCTCCGCCGCCTCGGCGAATGGGGCGCACGCGAGACCGATGAGGAGAAGGCTTCGCGCGAGGCCGTCGCGGACGGCGACGGCGACGCTCTCGCCGCCTCGACCACGAAGCAGCCCACGCATGGCCTGGGAGCCGTCGTGAGTGCGTTGCGTTCGCGCCTCAAACGCTGAGGGGAAGATGATCGGGTGCCCGGGTTCGAGCCGGGGCGACCTCGATCAGGCATCCGTCGACGACGCCTCCGGCGCCGGGGTGAGCAGGGCTCGCTCCGGCGCCGCCGTCATGCCCGCCGGACGCCCGGCACCCGCCGTCAGCACCGCGTCAGCGCCCGCGCACGACTCCCACGTCACTCGTCGCGAGCGCGACGAGGCGTTCGTACTGGTCGGGCTCGGTCATGTTCTCCCCCAGGTGATTCGGCTTGCCGTCGCCGTGGTAATCGCTCGAGCCGGTGACGAGCAGATCGTGCGTCCGCGCGAGGTCGCGGGCGTGGCGCACCTGCTCGGGCGTGTGGTCGCGGTGGTGGGCCTCGAGGCCGAGCAACCCGGCGTCGATCATCTCCTCGATGACGGCGTCGTCGACGACGCGTCCACGGACGTCCGCGAAGGGGTGCGCCATGACGGGCACCCCGCCGGCCGCGCGCACGAGGGTGACGGCGCGCACCGGGTCGATGGCGTAGTGACCGACGTGGTAGGGGCCCGAATTGCTCAACAGGTGCTCGAAGGCGGTGCTGCGATCGGGCACGACGCCGTTCGCGACGAGCGCATCGGCGATGTGGGGGCGCCCGATCGTCGCGTCCGGCCCCGCCTGCGCGAGCACCTGCTCGTACGTGATCGGCACGTCGCGTCCGAGCCGCTCGACCATGCGCTCGGCGCGCGTCACCCGCGACTCGCGGGCACGTTCCATCTCGTCGAACAGCTCTCCCTCGGGGGCCGGAAGGTAGGCGAGCAGGTGGATGCTGATGCCGCGATGGCGGCAGGAGATCTCGATGCCCCGTACGACGTCGATGCCGACGCGGCGCGCGGCGTCGGCGGCGTCGTCCCACCCGCGGGTCGTGTCGTGGTCGGTGAGCGCGACGACGTCGAGCCCCGCCTCCGATGCCTCCGCGACGACGTCGGCGGGACTCGTCGTGCCGTCGCTGCGGTTCGAGTGGGTGTGCAGGTCGATACGCATGGGTGACAGGTTAGTGTTGCTGCCCGTGAGGGCAGGCATGGGTGAGCACGCGCCGCGTCCGGTGCGGCGGGCCGTTGCCTGCATGATGGCCGGTGCGCTCGTGCAGGCCGTCTCGACGCTCGTCGCATGGCTCGATCGTGACGGCACCCGCGCTCAGACGGCGCGGCTCGCGCACGAGTTCCAGCGGCGCACCCTGCCCGCCGGTGAGTTGGAGCGGGCGACGGATCAGGCCCGCTGGTTCGGTCTCGTCACGGGCGCATTCTGCGTCGTGCTGTGGTTACTCGTGGCGCGCCTGTGTCTGCGCGGTCGCGCCTCCGGGCGCACGTGCGCGACCGTCCTCGCCATCGTCTACACCTTCACCTTCCTGCTGTCCGGCGTGCGCTCGTTCGGCCCCGGCGCCCTCATCGGTGCGGTGACGATGACGCTCGGCCTCGCGACCGTCTACCTGCTGTGGCGTCGCCCGGTGACGCCGTGGTTGTCATCACAGGGCGCTGCCCGCGCCGCGCGCCGCACACGCTGAGACCGCTCGCGTCGCTAGGGTTTCGACCATGGTGAAGCAGGGCCCCCTCGATATGACCCCGCGAGCGCGCCGCCGCTCGCTCCGGCGGGCCGCTCGCGGCGTCGCAGCGCTCGTCACGGCCACCGGCTTCGTCGCGTTGAGTGCGTGCAGCTCGGGAGCCGACCCCAAGGACGTCTCGGCGACCCAGACCCCGTTCAGCGCGAGCTCCTCGGCGACGACGGCGTCGTCCAACCCGAGTGCCATCACCTCCCCCAGCCCCGGGTCCGTCGTCAGCTCGGACGGCGCGTTCAACTTCGTCGTGCCGGCTGGGTGGAATCTCACGTCCCAGCCGAAATCGGTCGCCTACCTGTCGTCGTCGACTCTCGCGCACGACGTCGCGCCCACGATCGTCGTCGCGCGTTCTAGCGTCACGCCTGCGCCCGAGCTGGCGGGCACGCTGCGCCGGGCGTCGCTGCAGGCCAAGCAGAGCGGCGCATCGGTGGCCGCCCTGCCCGACCGCACCGTCGGCGGTGAGAAGGCCGTCGGCTTCACGGCGACCTCGACGGAGAAGAACGTCGACCTCAAGCGCAGCTACGTGATGCTCGCGCACGACAAGGTGCTGTACTCCGTCACCCTGACCGGCGCGAAGGCTGACGCCGCCCGCGACGAGTCGGCGTTGACGGCGCTGCTCGCCAGCTGGTCGTGGACCAAGAAGGGCGACGCCGGCTCGACGGCCAGTGGCACGACTCCGGCGGCGGTACCGACGACGAGCGTCGCGCCGTCGTCGTCGGGCGCATCGTCGTCGGGTGCGTCCTCGGCGCCGGCCTCGTCATCCGCAGCATCGAAGCGCGCCCAGAGCTGGGGCACCGCCCGCCCGCCCAGCGCAACCGCCTCGAGCACGGCCCGCTGACGCACTCCGCGCCGCTCAGGCGGCGGTGTCGTTCGTCGTCTCGCTGACGGTTCGTCGCACGACGCGCGCGGTGAGCGAGTCGGCGCCCGCGCTGACCTGACGGCCGAGCAGCGTGCCGAGCGACACCCCGACTGACAGCGTGAGGCCCATGAGGACGGCGTTGAGCAGAGTGGTCTGCCACAGGGTGTTCTCGCCCTCGGTGATGAACATCATGATGCCCCGGTAGACCGCCTGCCCCGGCAGCAAGGGCACGATGCCCGCGGTGATCAGTGCGATGCTCGGCACGTGCACCCGTGTCCCCACGAATGGTGCCAGCGCCCCGACGACGAGGGCCGCACCTCCTGCGGCGACGGGCTCGCTGGTGCCGACACCCCACATGAGCGTCCCGAACAGCAGCCACGAGAATCCGCCGGTGAGAACGGCGGCGAGCACGGTGCGCGGAGCGCAGTACGCGGAGACGGCGAAGGCACCGGCGATGAGTGCGGCTGCCACGATCTGGGTGAGAACAGAGCCGGCGAAGCTGCTGGAGCGTTCGACGATGACGAGGTCGACGCCGAAGCGCTGGGCGATGCTCAGGACGAGCAGCACGCCCGCGACGACGCCGCCGGTGAGCAGGACGACCTCATAGGTGCGCGCGCCGGCGGTCAGGTAGAAGCCGTCGAGTGTGTCCTGCGCAGCCGTCACGACGCTCATGCCTGCGAGGAGCACGACGACGCTGGAGGCGACGACCAGGGAGGGTCTCACCTGTCCGAGCCACATGATCGTCTCCGCGTGTTGGTGGACGACGAGCAGGCCGACGGCGATAGCCGTCGCGAACATCGCACCGAGCATCTGCCCGAAGAACGCGGAGACACCGGCGCGCGCGACGGCGTACTGGATGCGGTCGACGACCGCCGTGGACAGCCCGGCGACGAGGACCATGGCCGTGCTGCCGCCGAGCAGCATCGCGACGCCTGCTCCCATGAGCGCCCACGCGATGGTGATGACGCCGCGGCGGTACACGTGCGGTTGCTCGAGGATGCGTTCGAGGGTGTAGAGGTTGTCGTCGATCTCGCCCGGGTCGTCGGGGTCGCGGGCGATGTCGCGCACGAGGGCGTGCAACGCCTCGAGCCGCGAGTAGTCGGTGCCGAAGTGCGCGATGATGCGCATGACGGTGATCGGGTCGCGGTGCACGCCGCGATGCATCGAGATCGTGACGGACGTGTAGGTGATGTCGACGTGCGCGCCCTGGAGCCCGTAGGCGCGCCCGACGCGCAGCAGCGACGCGGTGGTGTCGGCCACGGATGCGCCGGTGACGAGCATCGCCTCTCCGAGGCGGAGGCAGAAGTCGATGACGGCGCGCGTGTGCCACTCGGAGACGCGGTCGTTGGTGCCGCGCACCGAGATCGGCTTCGTCGGCGGCCCGCTCGGACGGATGACGGACATCGCCCGACCGCGCACCCGCGTCGCGCCGGTACGTGGCATCCGCGGGGCGCTCGTCGTGGCCGCGGCGGGTTTCGTGGGGTGGGCCTGCACAGGGCGGCTCTCGGGGCTGCTCGGCGCGGCACGACGCGGCGCCGGCAACGGGGTCGCCGACGGCGGTGTCGGGGTGGCCTGGGGGCCGTCGGGATTCACCATGTCGCGCCTGCACCTCGTCTCGTCACTTCTGTCGGCCCAGCCATTGTGGGGGATGCGGCGAACTGGGCGCACACCGTCCGCCACATGTCGGGGGCCGGGGTGCAGAATGGACGGGTGAGTGAGAAGCAGCAGACAGCAGAGCACCGCAGCCGCCCGGGTGGGGCGGCCTTCCGAGAGTTCGTCGCCTCCGGGTGGGCGCCGCGCGGCACCGAGCCGACGCCCCGCGCCGAGGTCGCCGACCTGACGCCCGCGCGACGCGAGGCCCTCTCGGCGGCCTTCGAGGGGGCCCGTCTCGTCGTGCCCGCCGGCGGGTTGAAGGTGCGCAGCAACGATTGTGACTACGTGTTCCGCCCGCACACCGCGTTCGCGTGGCTGACGGGTCTCGGCGCGGACCGCGAGCCGGACGCCGTCTTCGTCCTGGAGCCGCTGGCCGAGGGCGGGCACGAGGCGCAGATCTTCTTCCGCCCGCTCGCCGGGCGCGACACCGAGGAGTTCTTCGGTGACAGCCGCTACGGCGAGTTCTGGGTCGGTGCGCGACCGACGCTCGAGGACATGGCGAACGAGCTCGGCATCACCGCTCGTCACATCGATGAGTTCCCCGACGCTGCGGCCAAGGACGCGGGCGCGACGGAGGTGCTCGTCGTACGTGACGCTGACGTCGACGTCACGGCGCAGGTCGAGCAGATCCGCGCCCACCTCGACGAGGCCACCGCCGAGAAGGCGCAGGAGCGCGATCTGGAGCTCGGCCGGTGGCTGTCGACGGCGCGGTTGACGAAGGATGCGTGGGAGGTCGGCCAGATGCGCGAGGCGTGCGACGCGACCGCGCGCGGGTTCGAGGCCGTCGTCGCCGATCTGCCGGAGGCGGTGCGTCGCGGGCGCGGTGAGCGCTGGGTCGAGGGTGTCTTCGGCCTGCATGCACGCCATGCGGGCAACGGCGTCGGCTACGACTCGATCTGTGCGAGCGGTGATCACGCGAATACGTTGCACTGGATCAAGAACACGGGCGACGTCAAGGACGGCGACCTCATCCTCGTCGACGCGGGCGTCGAGGTCGACTCGCTGTTCACCGCTGACGTGACGCGCACCCTGCCCGTCAACGGCACGTACTCCCCTGCGCAGCGTGAGGTGTACGAGGCGGTGCTCGCGGCGCAGGAGGCTGGGCTCGCGGCGGCGAAGCCGGGCGCGAAGTTCTCGGACGTGCATGCCGCGACGATCCGCGTCATCGCGGAGCGTTTGCACGGCTGGGGTCTGCTGCCTGACGGCGTCGACGTCGAGGCGACGCTCGACCCGGAGAACGGCCAGTTCCACCGTCGGTGGATGGTGCACGGTACGAGCCACCACCTCGGCCTCGACGTCCACGACTGCGCCCTTGCGCGCAAGGAGGACTACATGGACGCCGAGTTGAAGCCGGGCATGATCATCACGATCGAGCCGGGCCTGTACTTCAAGGCGGACGACGAGTTGGTGCCGGATCGTTTCCGCGGCGTCGGTGTGCGTATCGAGGACGACATCCTCATCACGGAGGACGGCAACGAGAACCTGTCGGCGTCGCTGCCGCGCGACCCCGACGACGTCGAGGCCTGGATGCGCGACGTCTGGAGCCGGTGAATCGTCCTCACGCTGATCCGGCGGGCAGATGACGAGGGCTTGCGGGCTCGCCCTCGTCATCTGCCCGCTCGGTGCGACACCGCGCGGGCGTCCAGCTCGAAAAAGGAACTGATCTGGGCAGGCGACCTGCGGCGCGGCTAGAGCTGCCGGGCGCCCGACGGTGTGCGGCCGCGATGCCGCAGAGCGCGACATCACGAGGCACCGGCCCCGCCGGTGAACACCATCGACGCGGACGCCGAAACGCCCGCATCCGCCGAGTTCTCGACCGAGCCTGCGAGGTCGAGAACGAGAAGCGGGTGCGGGCGTTTCGGCCCGAACGGCCGGCGCACCGAGCGAACACGACGGCCGGGGCGCATGCGCCCCGGCCGACGGTGAGCCGGAAGCCGGCCCGTGAGAGGAATCAGTACACGCTGACGGCTTCGCCGATGTAGAGCAGCTTGGAGCCGATGAGGAAGTCCTGTGCGGCGCAGGACATGCGGCAGCAACCGTGGGAGGCGGGGTAGGCCGGGATGTCGTTGGAGCCGTGCAGGGCGATGCCGCCGTTGAAGTAGAACGGGCGGTAGAGGCCACCGAGGGCGCCGTAGTCCCAGCCGGAGGTGACGGAGCGGTACGTCTTGTATTCACCGGAGGGCGTGACGGCCTTGATGCGTCGGCCGTAGTAGGTGAAGGTCTGGCCGTTGCCGGTCGAGGTGTTGAAGATGTACTTGACGGAGCCGCCGCGCACGACCATGACGATCTGGCGGCTCTTGTCTACCTCGATGCGGTTGCCGCCGCGACGGCTGCTTGGACGGACGCCGCGGTTCAGCGCATCCCATGAGCGGGCGCCGACGACGCCGTCGCGGGCGAGGCCTGCGACCTTCTGCACGGCGAGGACTGCCTGCTTGGTCTGGGCGCCGAAGGCGCCGTCGGGGTTGCCGCACCAATAGCCGAGGGCGTTGAGGCGCTTCTGGAGGGTGGTGACGGCGCTGCCCTTGCTGCCGGTCTGCAGGACGGGGTTCGCGGCGGACGCCGTGCCCGAGCCGATGAGGCCGACGACGGCGAGCGTGCCGGTGGCGCCGGCGCCGGTGACGATGGCGCGACGGCTGATTTCGTGGTGCTGCATGGCACTTTCCCTTCGATCGAGATCGTGGTGAGCGATCTGGGCTCTGGCGCGGCCCGTGTACGTCTGGGACGCGCGCCGGCCGATCTCGGTTTCCCCCCCGGCTCGTCGTGAGTCGTGCAGAATCCGTACCGGTTCACCGATTCCTCATCATGCCAGAGGTCGTGGTAATGGGGGCGGGCTCGACGGCGGCGTCCTGCGCCGCGCAGCGCAGCTGCCGACGGGCGGGTGGGGATCGTTCTCCGCGTCGTTGCAGGGGTGCGACGCAGTCTCACAAGAGCTGCGGGCCTCGGCTCACGGCGATTCGCGCCCGTCGTTCGCAACGAAATCGTGATGAAACAATGAGGGTATGACTGCCGCGAAGCCTGCCACCGACCGTCTTGTCACCGAGGCCCTCGCCAAGTCGGGGTTGCTGTGGATCACCTCGCCTGCCGGCTCGGCGCCGGTCTGGCACGTCCACCTCGCCGGGGTCGCGTACACGGTGAGCGGCCCGGGCGAGCAGTTCTCCCCCGAGCACCTCGGCCGCGTCGAGGTGGTGGCGCGTTCGAAGGAGTCCCGCGCTCGCCTCGTCTCCTTCGAGGCGGACGCCGACGTCATCACGCCCGAGGACGAGGTGTGGGAGGTCGCGACATTCGCCCTCAAGGCCGGGCGGCTCAACGCGCCGGCCCACGACATCGTCGCGCGCTGGGCGCAGGAGTGCCGTGTCACGCGCTTCACCCCCGACCTGGCGACGGTGGTGCTGCGCGGTGAGCGCCTTGATGCGCCGGCGCAAGATGACGCAGAGACCTCGGCCACTGCGGAGGCGGAGGAGACCACGTCCCGGCCGGCGCCGGCAGCAGCGAGAGCGGCGTCCGGGTCGAGAGCGACGCCCGCGAAGAATGCCGCGGCAGGTGCCTCCCCGGAGGCGCAGACGAGCCCCG
>NZ_AEIQ01000008.1:0-36678 GCF_000152185.1 Dermacoccus sp. Ellin185
ATCGAGCAGGCCGAGCAGCGGGCCGGCGAGGCCGACGCGGCCCGGCTGCGCGCCGGCGCCTCCGCGAGCGCGGCCCGTGAACGCCTGAGGCACCTCGACGAGGCCGTGACCGCGCATCACGACGAACTGCGCGTCGCGGTCGAGGCGCTCGCCGACGATCTGTCGACGGCACGCGCGCACGATGACCCGGCGCAGCTACGTCACCTCGACCACGTCGAGACCACCGCGCGCCGTCTGGGCCATGCCGACGCGCTGAGGACGTGGCTCAGCACCGATGATGATGACGACGCACGAAAGGACGTCGTCCTGGCGGCCGACGTTCTGGGCGACAACGGCACGCCGGCCGGCGACGTACAGAACCACGATGCTTCGCTTGACGATGGCGCCCAAGCCGACGATGAGCGGAACGACGATGCACCGGCCGAAGACGCGCGGGCCGGCGAGGCTTTGGCCGACGCCGTCACGCGCGCGCTCACCGACCTCACGACGACGGCCGCTGCACTGTCTGCCGAAGCAACCCAAGCACGCGCGGCGCTCTCGAGCGCAGAAGCCGCCCACACGAAGGCACTTTCCGCGCTGAGCGCGGCCGAGGAGCGTTGCGTGGGAGCGCAGAGCGCCGTTGGTGAGGCTCGAACTGCCACGGAGCACGCGCTCGGCGTCCTCACCACTGCGCTGCAGGCGGTCCCGTCGGCCACCCTGGCCGCTCTCGGCGTCGATTGGCCGCCGCGCAGCGCGGCCTCCGGGACGGGTTCGTACCAGTCGCAGCAGCCGTCGAGCCCGGCGGCGGGCTCGACGCCGCCGGGGTCGCTGATGCCGGCGCAACGCATGGAGGCAGTCGCCGACGGGCTCGGCGCGCGCGCCGAGGTGGCGAAAGACCAGCCCGGCTCCCCCGCACCGCTCGAGCCGTCGCTCGTCGCGGCGGCGCTGGCGGCCGTCACCGAGCGTCGACGCCTCATCGATGACGTCGAGCGCGCCCAGCGCGACGCTCAGCACGCGGAGCAGGCCGCCAGCAGTGCCGGTCAGGCCGTGGCGGACGAACTCGCCGTCGCCGGACACGACACGATCGAACAGGCGCGCGCACTGGCCCTGCCCGAGGACGAGCGCGCCCGCCTCGACGCCACCTGGAACGACGCCGTCCGCCGGGTCGCCGCGGCACAGACGAGCCTCGAGGACGAGCAGGTGCGCATCGCAGCCTTCACCCCGGCCGCCGATCCGGCGCGGCTCACCCAGCGTGCCGAGGTGCTGACCCGCCGGGCCCAAGAGGCCACGACGGTCGCCGTCAAGTGGCAGCAGACTCAGGCCGTGCTCGACTCGGTGCGCCACCAGGTGGCCGACGCCGTCCGCACCTATCTGCCGATGGCCGAGCGCGCCGCGGAGACGGCCGAACTCGCTGCGAGCTTCACCGGCACCGGCGAGAACACCCGCCGCATGCGGCTGACGAGCTACGTGCTCGCGGCGCACCTCGAGACGGTCACGCAGATGGCCAACGAACGTCTGGCGACGATGACGGACGGGCGCTACCAGCTGCGCTACACCGACGAACGAGCCAAGGGCAACCAGCGCAGCGGCCTCGGGCTGCTCGTCGTCGACGCGTGGACGGGGCGCTCACGCGACACCGCCACGCTCTCAGGCGGCGAGGCGTTCATGGCCTCCCTCGCCCTCGCACTCGGCCTCGGCGATGCCGTGCGCGCCGACTCAGGCGGCCTGGAACTGCACACGCTGTTCGTCGACGAGGGGTTCGGCAGCCTCGATCAGGACACGCTCGAGCAGGTCATGGAAGTGCTTGACTCGCTGCGAGAGGGCGGACGGCTCGTCGGCGTCGTCAGCCACGTCACCGAACTGCGCGCCCGCATCCCCACGCACGTCGAGGTCGTCAAGACCTCCGAGGGCTCGAGCGTGCGGACGACGTCCGCGCCGGGGCACGCCGCCGTCCCGAATGCCGTGTCTACCACGCCCTGAGCGACGCGGTGTGAAAACCTGTGCTCATGCGTGCGATCCGACAGTCGAACAAGCTCCAGAACGTCCGCTACGACGTGCGTGGCCCGATCCTGGAGGAGGCGCAGCGGCTCGAGGCCGAGGGTCACAAGATCCTGAAGCTCAACATCGGCAACACGGCGGAGTTCGGATTCGAGGCGCCGGAGGCGATCCTCGCGGACATGAAGCACCACCTGCACCACGCGCAGGGCTACAGCGACAGCCGCGGCATCTATTCGGCGCGCACGGCCGTCGCGCAGTACTACCAGAGCCGCGGCCTCAAGGACACGCAGGTCGAGGACGTCTACATCGGCAACGGCGTCTCCGAGCTCATCACGATGGTGCTGCAGGCGTTCGTCGACGACGGCAACGAGATCCTCGTGCCCGCCCCCGACTATCCGCTGTGGACCGGTGCGGTCTCCCTCACCGGCGGTACGCCCGTGCACTACCTGTGCGACGAGGAGAACGGCTGGAACCCGGATCTGGCGGACATCGAGTCGAAGATCACCGAGAACACCCACGCCATCGTCATCATCAATCCGAACAACCCCACGGGCGCCGTCTACTCCGAGGATGTCGTGCGCGGCCTCGTCGACATCGCGCGCCGCCACGACCTCGTCGTCATGGCCGACGAGATCTACGAGAAGATCCTGTTCGAGGACGCTGTGCACCACCACGCCGCGACGTTCGCGGGCGACGACGTCCTGTGCCTCACCTTCAGCGGCCTGTCCAAGGCCTACCGCGTGTGCGGTTACCGCGCCGGCTGGGTCATGATCTCCGGGCCGAAGCACCTCGCCGAGGACTTCCTCGAGGGTCTGACGCTGCTCGCCAACATGCGCATGTGCGCCAACGTGCCCGCGCAGCACGCCATCCAGACCGCGCTCGGCGGCTACCAGTCGATCAACGAGCTCATCGGGCCCGACGGCCGCTTCTACGAACAATCGATGCTGGCCTGGCGAATGCTCAACGAGATCCCCGGCGTCAGCTGCGTCAAGCCGATGGGCTCGCTCTACACCTTCCCGCGCCTCGACCCCGAGATCTACCCGATCGACAACGACCAGGACTTCGTCATCGACCTCCTGCGGGCCAAGAAGATCCTCGTCACGCACGGCACGGGCTTCAACTGGGTCGCCCCCGACCACTTCCGACTCGTCACGCTGCCCGACGTCGACGTGCTCGAAGAGGCCATCGGACGCATCGCCGACTTCCTCGAGGACTACCGCCACCGCGCCGGCACCGGCGACCTCGTGCCCGAACGCGCCTGACGGCAGCAGACGACGAACGGCCGCTCACCCCGAGGGTGAGCGGCCGTTCGTCGCGGCGCTGTCAGCAGCGGCGCATCAGCTCCTCATCAGCCTTCGTAAGCCTCGGGCGCCGGGCAGGAGCAGATGAGGTTGCGGTCGCCGTACGCACCGTCGATGCGGCGAACGGGCGCCCAGTACTTGCTGCGCGGGTCGGTCGAGCCCGGGTAGACGGCGTCGCGACGCTCGTACGGGTGCTCCCAGTCGCTCGTCAACGACTCCGCGGTGTGCGGCGCGTGACGCAGGGCCGACTCGTCGGCGGCGACCTTGCCGTCGATGACGTCCTGGATCTCGGCGCGGATGGCGAGCATCGCGTCGACGAAGCGGTCGAGCTCCTCGAGCGACTCGGACTCCGTCGGCTCGACCATGAGCGTGCCCGCGACGGGGAAGCTCATCGTCGGGGCGTGGAAGCCGTAGTCGATGAGGCGCTTGGCGACGTCGTCGACGGTGATGCCCGACTCCTTCGTCAGCGGACGCAGGTCGAGGATGCACTCGTGCGCGACGAGACCGTCGGAACCCGCGTAGAGCACCGGGTAGGCCTCGCGCAGACGCTTCGCGACGTAGTTGGCGTTGACGACGGCCATCTGCGTCGCCTTCGTCAGCCCCTCGCCGCCCATGAGACGCACGTACGCCCACGAGATCGGCAGGATGCTCGCCGAGCCGAACGGCGCCGCCGAGATCGGGCCGACGCCCGTGGCGGGACCGGCCTCCGCGAACAGCGGGTGGTTCGGCAGGTGCGGCGCGAGGTGCTCACGCACCGCGACCGGGCCGACGCCGGGGCCACCGCCGCCGTGCGGGATGCAGAACGTCTTGTGCAGGTTGAGGTGCGACACGTCGCCGCCGAACTTGCCCGGCTGAGCGAGCCCCACCATCGCGTTGAGGTTGGCGCCGTCGACGTACACCTGGCCACCGGCCTCGTGGACGAGGCTGCAGATCTCGGTGATCGTGTCCTCGAACACACCGTGTGTCGAGGGGTAGGTGATCATGATGGCCGCGAGGTTCTCGCCGTGCTCCTTGAGCTTGGCCTTGAAGTCGTCGAGGTCGACCTCACCCGAGGCGGCCGTCTTGACGACGACGACCTTGAGGCCCGCCATGACGGCCGACGCCGCGTTCGTGCCGTGCGCCGAGGCGGGGATGAGGCAGATGTTGCGGTGCCCCTCACCGTTCGCCTCGTGGTAGGCGTGGATCGCGAGCAAGCCGGCGAACTCACCCTGCGAGCCGGCGTTCGGCTGCAACGAGATGTCGTCGTAGCCGGTGATCTCGCACAGCCAGCCCTCGAGGTCGGCGATGAGCTCGCGGATGCCCTCGTTCTGGTTGGCGGGCGCGAACGGGTGCAGGTGAGCGAACTCGGGCCACGTCACCGCTTCCATCTCGGTCGTGGCGTTGAGCTTCATCGTGCACGAACCGAGTGGGATCATGCCGCGATCGAGCGCGTAGTCGCGGTCGGCGAGGCGACGCAGGTAGCGCAGCATCGCGGTCTCGCTGTGGTGGCTGTTGAACACCGGGTGCGTGAGGTATTCCTCCGTGCGCTCGATCTCCTTCGGCCACGCCGTGTTCTCCGCCGCCTCACGGGCGCGGAAGCCCCATGCGGCGCCGAGCGCGTCGAGCTCGTCCTCGCTCGTCGTCTCGTCGACGCTGACGTAGACGGTGTCGTCATCGGCCTTCCACACGTTGACGCCGTGCTCGAGGGCCGAGTCGACGAGCGACTGGGCGCGACCCTCGGCGCGCACCGCGAGGGTGTCGAAGAACGTGTCGTGCTCGACCTCGAGGCCGGCCTTCGGCAGCGCCGTCGCGAGGCGGCGAGCGGTCTCGTGGACACGCTCGGCGATCGCCTTCAGCCCCTGAGGGCCGTGGTAAACGGCGTACATCGACGCCATGACGGCGAGCAACACCTGGGCGGTGCAGATGTTCGACGTCGCCTTTTCGCGGCGGATGTGCTGCTCACGCGTCTGCAGCGCGAGGCGGTACGCCTGGTTGCCGTCCGCGTCCACCGAGACGCCGACGAGGCGGCCCGGCATGTTGCGCTCCAGGCCGGAGCGGACGGCCATGAATCCGGCGTGCGGGCCACCGAAACCCATCGGGACTCCGAAGCGCTGCGAGCTGCCGACGGCGACGTCGGCTCCCCACGAACCGGGCGAGGCGAGCAGCGTCAGCGCGAGCAGGTCCGTCGCGGCGGTGATGAGGGCGCCGTGCTCGTGCGCGGCGTCGGCGAGCTTCTTCCACGCGACGATCTGACCGTCCGCCGCCGGGTACTGGACGACGACGCCGAACACGCTGCGACCACCGGCCGCCTCGACGAGGGCCTCGGTCGAGTCGACACCGCGCAGGTCGGCGACGATGACGTCGAGCCCGAGCGGCGTCGCGCGGGTCTGTGTCACGGCGATGCTCTGCGGCATGACCTTCGCGTCGACCAGGAGCACCGCATCCTTGGGCGCCTTGCTGACGCGGCGCATCAGCGTCATCGCCTCGGCGACGGCGGTCGCCTCGTCGAGCAACGACGAACCGGCCGTCGCGAGCCCTGTGAGGTCGGTGACGACGGTCTGGAAGTTGAGCAGCGCCTCGAGGCGGCCCTGGCTGATCTCCGGCTGGTACGGCGTGTAAGCGGTGTACCAGGCCGGGTTCTCGAGGATGTTGCGCTTGATGACACCCGGGGTGTGCGTGCCGTAGTAGCCGAGGCCGATCATCGAGGTGAGCACCGCGTTGCGCGACGCCCTCTCCCGCAGCTCGGCGAGGACGGCGGCCTCCGACGGCGCGGCATCGAGGGCGAGGGGGCGCTGCTGCGCGATCGTCTGCGGCACCGCACGCGCGATGAGATCGTCGAGCGAGCTCGCACCGATCGTTTCGAGCATGTGGTCGAGATCGTCGTCGCCGGGGCCGATGTGGCGGGCGACGAAGGGGGCGAGCGATTCGCTGGTCATGGAGGACTCCCGTGACACGTCGTGGGTGACGGCCAGCCGTTTGGCTGGCTACTCCCCCTCTGTCACACGCACGCGCTCCAGAGTTGCTTCACCTGGACGGTCCACTTCGCCTGAGAGGTTGCGGGGAGGCTTGCCCCTTCGGCGCCCGTGCTCGCGGCAACAGGTCTCTCCCGCCAGGTTCGACAGCGAACACCACAGTACCCGACACCCCTCGCGGGTATCGGGTACTCGAACGGACGAAAAGAGGCGGGTCAGCCGGCCTTCTTCGCGACGCGACGGCGGCGCAACTCGTCGCCGGGGTGCTCGGCCATCTCGGTGGCGTCGGGGCGCTCGCTCGGCAGTTCGGCGAGGGTGCCCTCGACCTCGCGCCAGACCGAACCGAGCGCGATGCCGAACACACCCTGGCCGCCGCGCAGCAAGTCGATGACCTGGTCGTCGCTCGTGCACTCGTACACGGACGCGCCATCGGACATCAGCGTGATGCCCGCCAGCTCGCGCACGCCGTGGTCGCGTAGCGCCGCGACGGCGACCCGGATCTGCTGCAAGGAGACACCCGCGTCGAGCAGGCGCTTGATGACCTTGAGGACGAGGACGTCGCGGAACGAGTACAGACGCTGGTGGCCGGAGCCGCTGACGTTGCGCACCGACGGCTCGAGCAGACCCGTGCGGGCCCAGTAGTCGAGCTGACGGTAGGTGACGCCCGCCGCGCGGCAGGCGGCGGGGCCGCGGTAGCCGAGCGTAGCGTCGTCGAGCGCTGCGGTACGGCTGACATCCGCATCGAGCGGCGCATGAACCTGCTTCTGCGATTCGTGCGCCTTGCCGGTGCTGACCACGGCGACCTCCTGGAAGAACAAAGACGTGAGCACGTGCAGCACGCCCTCTTGACTCCCTCAACGGTACGGGCGCGGGTCGCGCCGGGCAACGATTCGACACGCGACACGCCGGAAAGATTTCCCGTCATGACGCGCCATCACGGTCTGATCACGAACATTCACGTTCGAGTCGACGGTGAGTTCCACCCCTGCGCTACAGCTCAACGTTAAGTTGAGGGTTAACTCATTCGCCCGGTTCCTCGAAGTCGTCGGCGCTCACCTGGTCGAGGAATTCGCGGAATTTCTCGACCTCTTCCTCCTGCTCGTCGGCCACCTCGAGCCCAGCGGCGGTGACGACGGCGTCGTCGACGAGGATCGGCGTCTGGGCGCGCACGGCGAGGGCCACGGCATCACTCGCGCGCGCATCGACGCGGCCGCCGTCGTCGAAGACGAGGCTCGCCTCGAAGACGTCGTCGACGAGACGCGAGATCTCGACGTGGTCGAGGGCGCGACCGGAGGCGGCGGCGACGTCGAGGAGCAGATCGTGCGTCAGCGGGCGGGGCGCTTCGACGCCCTCGGCGTACAGGGCGATGATGGAGGCCTCGGACGAACCGATCCACAATGGGACGTGGATGGGGCCCGATTCGATCCGCAGCAGCAGCACGGGGCTTGCGGTGGGGACGTCCATGCGGATTCCGGCGATCTCAGCGCGTTTCACGACGACCACGCTACTCCGTCGACGCCGCATCGGCGCGTGCCGGTCGCTCGCGCTCGGGGCGTGGCGAGCACCGTCAGTGACGCAGGCCGGCCTTGACGAGCGCGATGTGCAGCGCGAGAGCGCGCTGAGCGATCGTCACGCGTTGCGTCGTGTCACGCAGCGGCACCTGCTCCACGAGACCGACCTCACGGTCGGCGGCGAGGCGGAACGGACGCAGGTGACGGGCCTGCACACCGAACTCAGCGAGCCCGGCAGCAGCTGTCGCGACGGCGAGTGCGTCGGCGTCGAAGTGACCACCGGAATCAGCGCGGATGAGGCCGAAGGTCACGAGGTCGTCGATGAGCGAGGTGCTCGCCTGAGCCCCACGGGCCAGTTCGTCGCGCGTCAGCGACAGGTTCTCGCGGGGCGCGGCCGTGAGCTGTTCCTCGCTCGGGACGTCTTCGTCGACGTGTTGAGCGGGGACGGCGGGCACGGCAGTCGCCATGACGTCCTCGTCCGGGGTGAGACCGCGATCGTAGGCGTCGAGGGCGTCACGGATGACCTTGAGCGGCCAGAAGCGGTCACGCTGCGCGCGCAGCACGAAGCGGAGGCGGTCGATGTCCTCGTGTGAGTAGCGGCGGTAGCCCGAATCGGAGCGCTTCGGCGAAACGAGCCCCTGCGCGTCGAGGAAACGGACCTTGGAGACGGTGAGGTCGGGAAACTCCTCGCGCAGTTCGTCGAGAACACCGCTGATCGTGAGACCGTGCGCCATGCGTGAAGCCCTCAGGCCTTCGTCGGGGCCGCGTAGTAGGTGAGACGGTACTTGCCGATCATGACCTCGTCACCGGTGCGCAGCTTCGCCTGGTCGACGAGCTGACGCGCGACGTACGTGCCGTTGAGCGAGCCGATGTCCTGCACGCTGTAGCCATCCTCGTCACGCACGAAGATCGCGTGACGTCGCGAGACGGTGATGTCGTCGAGGAAGATGTCGCTCTTCGGGTGACGCCCGGCGCTGACCTCGGCGGCGTCGAGCAGGAAGCGCGCCCCGGCGTTGGGCCCGCTGAGGGCGATGAGCAGGGCGGTGTTCGGGCGCAACGCCTCGACCATGGCCTGGTCGGCGGGCGACAGGCTGCGCGGCGCCTCCGTCGACAAGGTCGCAGCGGCCTCGTGCGAGCCAGGGACGCCGATCGTCGTGGCGTCACCGACGTAGGTGTTCTGCTCGTCAACCATGGTGTGCACCCCCGCGCCGCGACGACGCCGTTCGTGGATCTCGCCTCAGCCGCGAAGGGCTGGAGGGCTCGGAATTGTTGGTCAGAATACCGTCACCCGGCGATCGTCGTGCAATCGCCGGGTGGTCTGGTCCTCGAGGAGCTCAGTCGAGCGAGGCGCGGTAGGCCTCGACGTCCATGAGGGCCTCGACGGCGGAGGCGTCGGAGACGCGGATCTCGAACATCCAACCCGACTCGTACGGGTCGGTGTTGACCGTGCCCGGCTCGGCGTCCAGCGTGTCGTTGACGGCGACGATCTCGCCGTCGAGCGGGGAGTACAGGTCGCTGACCGACTTCGTCGACTCGACCTCGCCGCACGACTCACCGGCGGTGACGGTGTCGCCGACGGCCGGCAGGCTGACGTAGACGACGTCACCAAGAGCGTCCTGGGCGTACGACGTGATGCCGACGCGCACTGTGCCCTCGCCCTTGTCGGCCACCCACTCGTGGTCCTCGGTGTAGCGCAGGTCGGCGGGGTACTGAAGATCGCTCATGACTCTCCTTGGTTGGTCGTCGTGGTGTCGGCGAACACGGTGGGGTTCACTTCGCCCCGGCGATCGAGGTGATCTTGTTCGTGGCGCCCTCGGTGACCTTAACCCGGGCGCCTGCTTGTGTCAGCGTATCCGTCACACCACCCGGAATGGCCATTGCGGTGCTCATCGTGTGCGGATCGCCGATGGCCGTGATCGTGAACGTCGAGGGCAGCTTGTCGCCCTGCACGCCGGCCGATCCGTCGACGTCCGAGAACCACGTCGAGGCGATGACGCGGTGACCGCCGACGTCGATCGACTCGGCGCCCGCGTCCCGCAGTTCCTGCACGGCGTCGAGCACGTTCGCGGACGTCACCTTCTCACCGCCGTCGACGCTGATCGTGATGCCGGGGCCGCTGACGGCGACGCTGCCGTTGAGGATGCGCATCTGGTCGAGTCGCTTCTGCGCGTCCTCGACGGCGGCTCGGTCACCGCCGGAGGCCAGCTTCGACTTGCTCTCGCGCAGGTCGCCCAGCTCCGTCTCGAGGCGCGCCGACTGATCCTGCACGGTCGACAGCAGCGCCACGAGGTCGGACTGCGACAGGTTGTCCAGGCCGGACTTCTCGTGCTGACGCACCTGCGTCATGACGGCGAAGCCCAGCCCGAGCGCGAGCACGGACGCCGCGAGGGTCCCGACGCCGGTGCCGGGGCCGCCGAACGCGAACCGCTTCCACGGACGGTGGTGCGCCTGGGGCGGCGAGCCCGCGTCTGAGGAGTTCTCGCCCCAGGGGTTCTCGGGCCGAGGCTCGGACCCGTGCGGGGCCTGAGCGTCGAGCTGCCCCTCGGGCGTCGTCTCACGCGGGGTCGCGGGCTCGTCAGCAGGTGTGCGCATGCCGGGGGCACTCATGCCTTGAAGATGTGACGACGGATGGAGGCGACGTTCGTGAAGATGCGCAAGCCGAGAACGACGACGACACCCGTCGACAGCTGACTGCCGACGCCGAGCTGGTCGCCGAGGAAGACGATGAACGCTGCGACGACGACGTTCGACAGGAACGACACGACGAAGACCTTGTCGTCGAAGATGCCGTCGAGCGCCGCGCGCAGACCACCGAACAGCGCATCGAGCGCGGCGATGACGGCGATCGGCAGGTACGGCTGCATCCACACGGGGACGTCGGGGTGCAGCCACAGCCCGAGGGCGAGGCCGACTGCGAGTCCGATGGCAGGTAACAACGTGTTCTCCTCGGGGGTGGTGCGTCAGGGAACGATGCGGGCGTGCGTGACGTGCACGCTGTCGAGGGCGGGCAGGTCGACGTCGTTCGAGGCGTTGCTCGTCACGCCGAAACCGGACTTGCGCAGACTCGCGGCGTACTGGTCGGCGAACGAGCCGGTGAAGGTCTTCTGCATGTCGTCTGGTCCCATGACGCTGATCTCGTACGGCGGCGTGAGCGGGCGGAAGTTGACGAGGACGGCCGAGCCCGCGAACCGGATCGCCGTCATCGACGTGACGCGCTGGCCGTTGATGGCGATACCGGTGGCGCCGGCCTGCCACCACCCGTTGACGAGCTGCTGCAGGTCGGTCGAGGTGACCGCGTCCGCGGCGTTCCCGGTGCGTGGATCGCTGTCAGCCGAGTCGGCGTCCTTGGTGTCGGGGTTCGACACCGTCATGACGACGCCCGGGCCGCGAACCTCGGCGAGGCCCGCCGTCCGCGTCGCGTCGTCGAGCGTCTTCTTCAGCCCCGCCTGCGACTGACGATCGAGAGCGCCCTTCTGCGCCGACGCGACGTCGTCGCGCAGCCGCGTGAGCTCGGCGGAGGCGTCGTCGTTGTCGCTCTGCTTCCTCTCGATCTGGTCGACGAGCTGTGCGTGCCGATCCTGCGCGACGGCGCGGGGCACGCGCAGCGCGTGCGCGGCCGCGCCGACCATGAGGCCGATGAGCAGCAGGGAGATGATGAGCAGCGGTGAGCGTCGCCAGCTGCGCGCAGGCGCGCCCTGAGCCTCGCGGCGCGCCGCCGAGTCGGCGTACGAGGGGTCGATGGGGTGACGCATCGCATCGAAGATGAGCGCCATGCTCGCCGCGGGGTCACGCACCTCGACCTCGCGCGGCGCGGCGCCCGGACGTTCGTGGCGGCGCCAGTGAAGGCGCGTCACCGTGCGGCCTGCGGGGCTCGAACGGCGTTGACCATCTCCCTCACCTGCACGGCGTAGAGCAGCCCGGCGAGCCAGTACAGCGTCACGCCCCAGATGACGAACGCCCAAGCGATGGGAGCGGCGACATCCCCGACGGTGCCGTCGAACTGTGCGACGACGAGCAGCGGGAAGGCGTAGAGGAGGTTGAACGTCGCGGCCTTGCCGATGAAGTGCACGGGCGGCAACGGCAGCCGGTGACGGCGCACCGTCGGCGCGAGAGCGAGGATGAACAGCTCGCGCGCCACGAGGGCGAGCACGACCCACAGCGGCAGGATGCCGCGGATCGCGAGGCAGACGATCGTCGCGGCGATGTAGAGCCGGTCGGCCGCAGGGTCGAGCAGCGCGCCGAGACGC
The DNA here is from genome assembly GCF_000152185.1 of Dermacoccus sp. Ellin185. Lineage (NCBI taxonomy): Bacteria > Bacillati > Actinomycetota > Actinomycetes > Micrococcales > Dermacoccaceae > Dermacoccus > Dermacoccus sp. Ellin185. The sequence continues at coordinate 11,988 of NZ_AEIQ01000008.1, forward strand.
GATTCCATGTGGAACCTGCGGGCGATCTTGCCGTCGGCGTAGTCGGTGAACCCGGCGATCATGAGGACGACGAGACCCACACCGTCTTGATGGGCGAGCAGCAGCCACACGAACAGGGGCACCCCGAGCAGCCGCAGCATCGACAGCGCGTTCGGCACCGTCCACACGCGACTCGTCGGATCCCGGGTCTCGCTCACGGTGCCACCCTAGGTCCGATGACGCCCGGAGGCGAACACGACGCGCCACCCGTGAACAGGGGGCCGTCGCCATCCGCGCCTCGGGCCTCGGCGCGCCGCCGGTGGCGCCCGGTGCCTGCGTGGATAGGTTGGAGGGGACCAGCCGTCCATCCGAAGGAGTGACAGGTCTTGTCCATCCGCCACCGCACGCTCGCCTCCGCGAGCGTCGTCGCAGCCATCGCCGCGCTGAGCGCGCCGTCCGCCATGGCGGGTGCTTCGCACCCCGCCCAGCCCGCCGCGAGTGCCACGTCGAAGAACGCTGCGCCGAAGAAGGCGACGCCGAAGAGCACCGGCGCGAAGAACATGACCGCGACGCCCTCGTCAGCGCGCCACGTCTCCACCGCGACGAAGGGTTCGACGAAGCCGACGACGGTGCGTGGGGCCAAGAGCACGCCCACGACGACGGCGCGAGCTGCGCACGCCGCGCCCAAGCAGGCGACGTCCGACAGCAGCGTCATGGTCCGCCCGAAGGCGACGGTGCGCCCGGCGCCCGTCAAGCCCGCCGCGTACGCGAACTGGGCGGGATACCAGGCGAGTATCGCCGGCCCTGAGAGCATCCACGGCACCTGGATCGTGCCCAAGGCAACGTGGCCGGGGCGCGACGGGTACTCGGCCATGTGGGTCGGGCTCGGCGGAGGCACCGCGAAGCAGGGCGAGCTCGTGCAGGCAGGAACGGAGTCCAATGTCGTCTGCACCGCCGTCACGCGCAGGCACTGCACGAAGTGGAAGACGAGCTATTACCCGTGGATCGAGACCTACCCGAGCCGCGCGCAGGAACGCATCACGAACCTGGCGGTCGCGCCCGGCGATGCGGTCGAGGTGACGGTGCGCTACGCGGCGAAGGAAGGCCGTTCGTACTTCACGCTGTGCAACTGGCGCACGAACGACTGCGTCGGCACGGACCGCAAGAGTGCGGCACCGCGCGGCGTGGCCGAAGCGGTGCTCGAACGCACGAGCGGAGCCGACGGCCGGGCCCGCGCGCTGGCGAACGTCGGTTCCCCTACCTTCTCCAGCGTCTACGCCAAGGGCAAGGACGGCACGCGCAACCTCGCCGGTTGGCCGTCGACACGCATCACGATGAGCACCGGCGCCGCACTCGCCGTCCCCAGCGGGATCAGCCGCACGGGTGACACGTTCTCCGTGAGCTACCGCCGCCCGGCTTGAGGCGCGTCTCCGAGGCGCGTGATGCCTCAGACCGCCTGTGACGTCGCGCGGGTGACGATGTCGCTGCCGTCCTCGGGGCGCACGGCGCTCGGGCGGATGAGTCGCTGCAGGCGCAGCGGGAGCTTGAGCGCGACGAGCAGGATGACGACGCCGGTGAACGTCGCCGACAGCGTCATGAGCGCCGAGCCGAGTGGCATGCGTCCGGCGAGCTGCGCTCCGACGACGGGTGAGATGGCGCCGCCGAGTGCGCCGACGTTGTAGGTGAAGCCGAGCCCGGCCGCGCGCTTGTCGAGCGTGAACCAGCTGACCATCCACTTCGGCACGAGCCCGCCGACGCCCGAACCGAAGCACTGCTGGACGAAGAGCATGACGCCGATGAGGACGACGTGCGAGCTGCTCATCGTGAAGATGGGCCACAGCAGCGGGATCGACAGGGCGAGGCTGCCCCAGTAGGCGCGCGTCGTTCCGAAGCGGTCGCCGGTGAACCCAGCTAGGACGGCGCCGGCGGCCGTACCGAAACCGGACCAGAACAGCACGTCACCGACGGTCGCGGCGCTGAGGTGCAGCTCCGTCTTGAGGTACGTCGGCAGCAGCGCGGTGATGGGCCACGCGAAGAAGAACACGGTGAACACGACGAGCGTGACGCCGAGCGCCGTCGGCCAGCGCTCGGGCTCGAACTGGACGAGGAACCACACGAATGTCGCGGCCGTCATGAGCGCGAGCACCGTCGTCATGAGCGCCCCGCTCGAGTGGCCCGTGAAGATGACGAGCAGCGCGGCGAACACCACCAGAGTCAGGACGACGTTGAGCGCCGCGCGACGGCCGCGGTAGAGCGTCGTGAACATGTCGGGGGCTGCGTCGAGGTCGCCGCTGCGCTTGGCGTGTTCGAAGTCCGCGGGTTCGGGCAGCGCGCGCCGCAGCCACAGTGCGAGGACGATCGGCACGAGCCCGAGCGCGAACAGCGCCCGCCATCCCCACGCCGGGACGACGAAGCGGTACAGCTGCGCGACGAGCACCCCGCCGATCGAGAAGCCGCTGATGAGGAACGCGGACGCCTTGTTGCGCAGGTGCTGCGGCCACGACTCGATGACGTACGTCGCGCTCGCCGAGTACTCCCCCGCCATGCCGAACCCGATGAGCAGACGCGCGACGAACATCATGAGGTAGCCGGTCGAGACGGCACACAGCGCGGAGCCGACGGAGAACGTCACGATCGCTGCGACCATCGCCTGCCGGCGCCCGATCGTGTCGGCGACGGCGCCGAGGACGAGCCCGCCGAACCAGCGGGAGACGAACGCCGCGCTGATGAGCGTCGTCGCCTGCACCGTCGACAGGTGGAACTCGTCGGCGACCTCCGTCAGCACGAGCGTGATGATGACGAAGTCGAATCCGTCGAGCAGGTAGCCGAGCCAGGCGGCCCAGAACGCCTTCCACTGCGGCCCGCTCACCTCGCGGTACCAGGGCAGGTCGGACGCGGGCGCGTCGTCGCGCGGCGGGCGCTCGGAGGCGGATGGCGTCGTCATGGCGTCAGCATAGGCAGTCGTTGCAGCGGGGGCGTAGCGTTGGTGCCATGGATGCCATCACGCTCATGCTCGACCTCGCACAGCGCCCCCTCGACGCGGCCGGGTCCCTGCGCCCGCAGCTGACCCACGAGAAACTCAACGCCCACCCCGGCGGGCACGACAACTCGATCGCATGGCTGCTGTGGCACACCGCGCGCGAGATCGACGCCCAGGTCGCGCAGTTGTCCGGCGACGAATTGATCTGGACGGCACAGGGTTTCGATGCGCGCTTCGGACTCGATGTCGACGATGACGAGATCGGCTTCGGCCACAGCCCTGAGCAGGCGCGGGCGGTCGTCGTCACGGATGTCGCGTTGCTGTTCGAGCACCTCGAGGCGGTCGTGGCGGCTCAGAAGGCGTACATCAGCTCGCTGTCCGCCGCAGACCTCGACGACGTCGTCGATGAGTCGTGGGATCCGCCCGTGACGCGCGGGGCGCGTCTCGTCAGCTGCACGGAGGACGCGCTGCTGCACCTCGGCCAGGCGCTCTACGTCGCCGGCATGACGTCGCTCGGGGAATGACGCCCCGTGGGCTGCATCAGGCCGTGGTTCACGATGTACCAGGCTGGAGGTGAACACAGAAACGTTCGGGTTGACAGGATTCGAACCTGCGACCCTTGACCCCCAGGCGTCCAAACAGCTCGGACGAGACCAGATTGCGCGTCATTCCGCCAGTCAGGTCATGCCGGGCGCGTCACGAGATGCATGGTTTGCATGGATGTGGTCCCCTTCTGGTCCCCCTCCCGTGCGACCCGAGAAGTGCCACCAGAGGCTCACCCCACATCAACTGCGGGGTGCTCCTCCAGCCCTCGCTGCACGACTGGCTTGACCGAGTCAAGGGCGCGTCAAGAGACACCAGGAAGAGATTTCTGTGCGCGTGACCAGGTACGATGACACTCCCTAGCCCCCAGGCGCGAACTCCGGGAGACTAGTAGACACACTGCACAGCAGCGGCGCATGGGAGGCAGACGATGGGAGACGCTCCTTCAGGACGGGGCATCTACGACGGCTTCGAGGGGTACCGTGATCCGACCGAAGTTGAAGTACTGACTCTTCTAGAGACGTGCCCTATCGTCCTGGACACGAACGTGCTCCTAGACATCTACGGATTCGAGGAACCGGCCCGGCTGCTTGCTCTAGACGTCCTAGAGTCCATCCGATCTCGCCTTTGGCTGCCGCACCAGGCGATGCGGGAGTTTTGGCGCAATCGCCACAGCGTGATTGCTGACATCCCAAGCCCCGTCCAGCCAATCGACGCCGTGCGCAGCGAACTGCTCGCGATCGTCAACTCGCTACGCCCGGACCGCGAACGACCAGAAGAGATTCAGGCCATGCGGGAAACCGTTGAGACACAACTGAGCGAGTTGGCAGACGCAATCAGTAAGGCGCGAGGAAATCCGCTCAATGTCGCGCAGATCCTCAGTGACACAAGCCTCGACCCGGTACTGGCCAGACTCGAGGAAATCTTGAAGGGACGAGTAGGTCCATCATTCGGGGACGACGAGCCTTCCTTGATCGACGCGGGACTAAAGCGATTCGCAGACAAGGTTCCGCCTGGCTACAAGGATGGCGAGGAAAAAGCCGACCAAATTCCTGAGCGAGGTACGGGCGACTACTTAATGTGGGAGCAAACGCTAAGGTACCTCGCAGACTTCCAGGCACCCTCCGACGCATTTGTTTTAGTCACCAACGATGCGAAGGAGGACTGGCGGATCAACATCACTACACCGAAGAAGCGCCCCCTCGGTGTCCGACCTGAGCTCGTCGCGGAGGCTCTCGAACGCACCGGGCTTCGTTTGGTATTGCTGCAGCAGAGCGATTTTTATCGCCTCATGTCGCGAATCCGACTAAGCGATAAAGCGGCCTCTGACTCGCTAGTCGAAGCCAGTGCACTCAGTAGCCGCGAGCACACACCGAACGAATCGCAATGGTCAAAGGCAGCGTACAAGCAACTTCTATACGAGCTTAGCGAGGCAGGAAGCCAGGTTCAGGCAGATATCATCTCGCTCGCTGCTCAAGCCGGCGGATTCATTTCACGTGCCGAGATCTATGAGCACGCCGGCTACGCCGAAGATCGTTCGCTGAGGCGCTTCGCCATGCCCGCCCAGCGGATCGCGCTCACGCTCATCGAAGGCGAACTCCTCTCGGAACATGCTCCGATGCCCCTCGAAGCAATATACGAGGGGCCAGGGAAGACCATCGGCTACCGCGTCCCTCGCGAGTTCACGGAGTACGAAGCGCAGCGCAACGAGCAGCCGACCTGGGTGCAGGCAGCCGCAACCGTTGCGGCCACTGCGCCCGAGCGTGTCTGGACCGTCAACGACCTGGTCTCCGAGATCCGCAGACTAGGCATTCGAGACGTCTCGGCTGCGAGAACGCCTGAAGCAACCCTTCGGCGTGATCTCTCGCTAAGAGACGGAACCTACTTCGATCAGGTTAATGGAGGTTTCAAGCTCCGCTCCGGTGCCGCTGCCGGAGCGCAGGACGATGCGACTTCGGTCGTCTAGGCAATGTCTATTGACTCTTAGCGAAGTAGCGCGTGTCTCACAACTGATTCAAGCTCCGCGCCCATGTCATCTGCCGAGAGAATCTTCTCAAGCTGATCGCGATCAATCATCGCGACGCATATCTCCTGTGTCGAGAATCTAAGCTCCTGCATTCTTGCATCTTCCGTGAAGCCAGCTAGCGATACCAAGATGGCGATACGAGCAGTTCCGCGCTTAGTCTGGAGCTTGGTGATGAGCGACGAAACCATAGGCTGTGATGCCTTATCGGCGCGGTTTTTGGCTTCGACCAAGATGAAGGGCACACCCGATTTCTGCCAGACGCGAGAACTAAAGTTGTCGATTTGGAGAATCAGATCGATCTCCTCGGTTTCGTTCCTGTAGTTGCGTTCCACCACTTTCAGATCGCTTACCTGGGCGAACGCAAAGGCGAGAAGCGCCTCTAGCCTTCGCCCCTTTTGTTGCGAAGTACCTTCGCTGATGCGATCCCAGACCGCTTTCGCCACACTCCGTCGAAGCTCTGGCGACACCGGAACCTCAACGTCAGCCAGCGCGGCGAGTAGTGCACGGGGTTCCAGTTGTCTGGCTGCCACATAGTCATCAAGAACAATGACGTCAGCATCGATTCCAACTAACAGCTCAACGACTTCTGGCTTAAATAGAGACGCGAGATACAGAGCAAGCGTCGGTATAATCCCCCTATCGGCAGCGAGCTGAAGACGGTCGCGAGCAAATCTCGGTATCTCGTCCTGCAGAAAGACGTAAAGAAGCTGAGTCCCGTCTTTGGATACTGCGCTCGGCTTCCAACGCTTGCTCCCGAGGTTCAACTCAGTGTCTTGAACCCAGTACTTGCCTTTCGCGCTTGCACAGATGCGATCAGTAGCGGCAGATACATCTCCTACACCTATGGGGCGCCCGGGTGATGGCTCATCGACGATCTCTTCCACGAGGGCGCCCTCGACCTCAGCCGCGCTGCTCATTCGCATCGATCAGCGCGGTGACTTGCGTGATGAGTTCTCGCCCAAGCCGGCAAACCTCTTTGTAGTCCGGGGTGCCGTCAGTCTGAGTCAGCAAGCGCGCAAACACAGCAACCATCGTGGAGGTCCGGCGACCGAGTTTATCCACCTCAACCATCATCTGGACGGTCTCTTCGTAGGCGTCATCGATAGTCGCTTCCGACTTCTCAATGAGATCACGAATCGAGGTGTCGAGCGTAGACTCACCCGTTCCATTCGAGGTTGCGTCCTGAGCCGCAAACTTGATGATCGGCGAGACCTTACGGAGGCTCACCGTGTCCGTGATGACTTGATCGAGCCGCTTCTGGACGAACGCGCGACTGACCTGTTCTTCGCCATACTGATCGAGGATTGCAGGCCTGTTGTTTCTGAGTGCGTCAATGACGTTCTTCTTCAACTCCCAGAAGAAGTTGAGCGGAATCGTTTCTTCCTGGATATAGTCCTGCCACTCGTCAGGAAGCGTTACGACGTAACGAAGTTGGCGTACCCGTTCGATGGATAGTCCAGTGAGGTCACGCAACTCACTGTCGTTGGGGTCGCGACCCTCAGACTCCTTGACCTCCTCTACGAGTCGCTGGAGGGCCCTTGCGGTGGGGATGTCTCGCCAAGGCTCCCGGATCAGATGGATGTTGAACATCTGCTGAAGCATTTCACGATCACTGCGCTCAGTTGTGATGAGCGCGGGAATCTTGACGTGCCCAAGATCACGAGCGCACCGGAAACGGCGTTCACCATCGACCAGAACGTATTCCCCGTCCTTGGGGTACACCACGATCGGAACCAGCACGCCCTCCAAATCGATGGAGTCGGTCAGGCGATCCAGTTCATCCTGCGGAAAATCCAGCCGCGGATTGCGGCGGTTGGGAACTACGTCGGCCACATTCAGTTCGCGCAACTCCGCGGTCACGTTCTGCGATGGTGCGGCTTGCTCTTCCTGCTCAGACGAGACAGACATATAGATTCTCCGTTGCTGACTTCTTTGAAGCGCCCGTTGAAGCACCCATCGTTGAATGATTGGCCTCGTACGAGTAAGTCTCAACATCACCGAAATATTGGCCGGCGATCTCGGCAACGGACATTCCGGCGTCACCAAGCAATCCGCTTGACGGGTAACTGATGACGAGTGGGACCCGCATCCTCGCCACATTCCGGCAGAGGTCGTGGAAGGACGCGACCACGGCAGTCTTCAGCGAGAACCCCGTGGTGAAACGATCGGATCGGTTCCTCCCGGCACCACTCGAATCCGGAAAATCGTAGCGGTACAGCGTTTCGTACATGTGGTAGTACCTGCTGTACTGGTCTTTCGTATATGGAGGGTCCGCGTAGACCGTCCCGATATCTCGGAGTTCCCCGGCGCTAACGAGATCAAGGGCATCCCCCACATACACAGTGTTCCGACACCTCCATGATTCGGAACCAACTTGTGAAACTGCATCGAGCGAGTTTGCGAACTCGTCCCAGAGCGAACGTGACCAAGTACGCACGATCCGGGTGTGAGCTGATCCAGAGTTCGGCCGAAGATATTGTGCCGTGTGGCCAGGAGCATTAACGAGGACGGATGCGCCAGCGATCCAGGCCGCCACGATCCAGTCACGCTCGTCTAGCCGGTCATCGCTATCGATTGCAGCCCGCGCGGCATCCAGCTCGATTGCCTGTCGAAGGCTCAGATAGCCTGCGGAAAAATAGAGGGTCGCCAACTCATAGTGTGCAAAACCACTCGATTCAGCCGCCGTTCTCGCGGCGCGGCGACGAGCAGCGGAGTTCCCTACGTGCTGCGCCTTGTCCATGTAGCTGAGCAGATCAGTCCGTGAGCCATCGAGCGCAATGGCTTCGCTCTTCAACTCAGAGGCGTACGCCTGTTCCAACTCTTGGAGCCTTGCCTCGTACTTAGGCAGCAGGCGTTCCACCACCTCGGTTGAGCTGGATTGACGATCCTGGCCGGTGAACCGAGCTCTTGACAAGGCAGCCGTGAAGCTCATCGCGTCGTTCGTTACCACCGAGGCCGTCTCCGTGAGGCTCTCGGCTACGCTGCCCATGCCGGAGAAGAGGTCCACAACCCGTCCATCGGGTTCAAGTTGGGCGATAGCATCACGCACGTGATCCGCCATGTGACGCTTTGTGCCCATGTAGCGGACTACCACGCACGCACTCCTCTCGATCGAACCTCTGCTCTAACGGTATCGTCCGACTTCGACACTGACTCAGGGACGCGCCGGTGAGTCTGCGGCACGTTGGGTCCGTCCGGTGTAGGGGACCGCTGTCTCACCGCGAAGCGAGCCCGAGCAAGCAGAGCGACGCTTGTCGGGTCGATCCAGAGTAACTTGAAGGCGTTCCAGACGAATAGCCGGAACAGCAGGTGGAGCCAGCCGGGGCCGCCGCCGTTGATGATCGTGGTGCAGATCGCGGCGGCGTAGAAGTAGGCCCCGGCGAGCAGCATCGCGGGGACGCCCCACTTCAGGCCGCGTCGTGTGCGGATCGCGTTGAGCAGCAGGTTCGTGGGTGCGTAGCGGAGTACGCCATAGCCTCGTGCGCTGAGCGCCACGGACGTCCGGAGCATTGCGGGCCTCTTTCCTCGTCATAGCGCGACGGCGTTCCGTCGTGGAGGCGGCTATGAACCGAGTGCCCGCAAGGGGCCGTCCCGAAGGACCCGCATAGTTTGCTGAACCAGCCTCGCTACCGAGGTTACGACTGTCCTGTGACAGAGGGAACCCCGGCGGCAGGCGGGCGTGTACCTCGTCGGTGACCTTGGAGCGGAAGGGACACCGATCATGGCGACGTTGACGGAGCAGGTGCAGGGTGAGCGGATGGCGCCGATCGCACTGTCGATGATCGCCGAACCGAACGACCCGACCACCGGGTACGTCCTCACCCGTCACTGCGGGATCGAGACGCTGCGGCTGATCGAGTCCGGAAACGAGGTGCCCGGCCTGGCACGCGCCGACGTAATGATGTGGCGCGAACGGCTGGCTATGCGGATCACGCCCGGCCTGCCGGATCAGGCAGCGCAGGCCGAAGGGTTCGGCACGCTCATCCCTGCCGACAAGGAATGGCCCACCGGGCTGAACGACTTGGGCGAGCGCGCCCCCTACCTGCTGTGGACGCGCGGCGCGGTCTCGTTCTTGACGACGGCGCTGAGCGATCGGGCCACGATCACGGGCGCTCGCGCTGTGACCTCCTATGGCGAGCAGGTCGCGGGCGAGCTGGCGACGGGTCTTGCCGATGAGGAACGGGTCGTCATCTCCGGCGGCGCCTACGGGATCGAAGGTGCCGCGCACAAGAGCGTGCTGGCCGCGAGTGGTCAGACAATCGCGGTCCTGGCCGGCGGGCTGGATCGCCCGTACCCGGCCGGGCACCACGAGCTGTTGAACCAGATCGGGGATGTCGGGCTGCTGGTCAGCGAGCTGCCACCCGGAGCAGCATCGACCAGGCACAGGTTCTTGGCTCGCCACCGCCTGCTGGCGGCGCTCTCGGGTGCGACCGTGATCCCTGAGGCCGGTCCCGGATCCGGGTCGATGACCACGGTCATCGCCGCCGCGACTCGGCCGAGGCGTCGGCGCGGTGCCCGGCCCGGTGACTAGTGTCGCGAGCGCCGGGCCGAACGAACTCATCAAGCAGGGTCTCGCGTCGCTCGTCACTCAGCCCAGCGACGTGATCGCCTTGCTCGACGCCGACCCGAACCCAGGGGCCTGAGGCTGGGCTCAAGTTCGGGCACCGACACCCGTCACAGGGAACGCCCGAACGCTCTCTCTGACCGCCAGTCTCGCGGCGGCCGTCGTTCACAAGGTCGGAGCGGGGTGAGCCGCGGCGCTCTGCCGCGCGGGCTCGATCTTCGTGGGCTCGATGGTGGCGGCTTGGGCGCGGTTGAGGGCGGCGCGGGCGCGGATGGCGTCGATCTTCTGGCTGGTGCTCTCCGGCGACGGGCCGAGCGGGGTCCGGTCGTCGGTGATGCCGTAGCGGTCGCGGTAGGCGGCGACGGTGCGGGCAGCGCGCCACCATGCCGCCTTCGGCTACTCCCCCCTCGGTGCCTTGCCGAGGTCGGCCATCCACGGTTCCGCGTCGGTGAGAGCGGACCGGAGCACGGTGTCGGCGCGGGCGGCGATCAGCTCGCGGCGCTCGTCCAGTGCTTGCCGCATGTCGGCTGCCATCTGCCCGCCGGCGTGCGGGATCAGTCCGGCGATCAGTCTCGGGGGTTTTCGGGTGCGGCCTGATCCGGCGGGTCGGGCGGTGGCGCGGGCGACGCGGGCGTGAAGGACGGAGGCGATGTCGTCGGCCTCGTCCAGACTCCGCGCGGCGACTAAGCGCAGGAGCAGGGAGTCGAGGTCGTGGTGGTTGGCTCGGCGTGACGCGGCTCGGCCGACAGCGCGCCGTAGGTGTCAGAGGCGCGCACGTCTTCGATCTGCTCGACGGTGAGCCCGGAGGCTTGCAGGAGGGTGGCCCTGCGATCGTGCTGCGCGGCCTGGGCGATGGTGTCGTACTCGGCCGCGAGCTGGGCGATCGAGCCCCAGAGGTCTTGCTCGGCGGTGATCGTCTCGTGCGCGGGCAGCTCGGGGCCGACGATCGGGCTGGTCGTCCTGTTCGGCGTCGCGCTGATCCTGCGCGCCGCTGGATCGGTGACCGCGTTCCTGACCGGCACACCGCAGCCGGCCGGCGATCCCGCCTCCGGGTTCGGAGTGTTGTTCCGCCCCGGAGACCCCGGGTCGGCGCTCGACGCGGACGGCCTGAACCCGGTCGTCTACTGGATCGTCGTCGGGCTGCTGCTCGCCGGCCTCGTCACCGACGGCCTATGGGCATAGCTACGGCTGCGCCGCCACACCCACCGGATCGAAGCCGAGGTGTCCGGTTTGCAGGTCGGGGACGTGGACTTCGGCAAGAACCTCGTCGTGATCCGCCTGCAAGTCTTCCCCGGCAAGGGCGGCCTGGTCACCAAGCCGACCAAGAGCCGCGAAGAACGCCGCGTGTCGATCCTGGAACCGCTCCGGTCCGTGCTGGGACGCCTTACCGACGGCAAGCAGCCGGAGGACTCATTGCTGGTCGGCCCGAAGGGCGGCTACCTCACTACCGCGACCGTCCGCGGCGCCATGAACTGGGACGGCATCGTCGCGAAGCTGGGCCTGCCCGACCTCACCCGGCACGGGCTCCGTCACACCGGGGCAACCTGGATGGCCGACCCAGGCATCCCTTTGCACGTCCTCCAAGACATCCTCGGACACGCCTCAATCGAGACCACTCGCGGCTATCTCCACCCCGACGACCGCCACCTCGCCTCCGCTGCCGAGCAGGCCAAAGCCTTTCTCTCCGCCGCCGGACAACGCAAGCACGCCCGACGAAGTGGCCCAACGGCCAGGGGTCTGTGATGCGTTCCGATCCCCGCAGGAGTGCTACCGGAGGCGTTCTGGTCCCCATTTGGTCCCCTTATCCACAGGAAGCGGGTTCGCGGCGGCTCAGCCGTCCCAAGGCGACCGCCGCGAGGGCGCCGGGGGACCAGAGGGGGACCACGGAGTACGACCAGCGGACATGATGAAGCCCAGGCGAGCAACCTGCTCTCACCTGGGCTTTTACGTCGGGCTGACAGGATTTGAACCTGCGACCCCTTGACCCCCAGTCAAGTGCGCTACCAAACTGCGCTACAGCCCGTTGCGCCTGACGGCGCAAGCCCCGAAGGGCGTGATGAACCATACCCCACGCGGGGCCCGGGCGACCAATCGGCCGGCCCTGCGACGACTGGCTGTCGCCAGGAGATCGGGGCAGGCTCGGCCCCCGGATGACTGGCCGGCGTCAGAAGTCGAAGATGTCGCCGACCGCGTCACCGATCGAGCCGAAGACGTCGCCGAGACCGTCCGTCAGGCCGCCGAGGTCGAACAGCCCGTCGGCGCCCGAGAGTAGGTCGGCCATTCCGCCGATCGCCTCCGCGCCGAGGAAGACGAGGTCGTCGCCGTAGAACATCCAGAAGAACGGGTCAGAGGCGATGTCGCCCATGATGTTGCCGAAGCCCTCGAGCTGCGCCATCTTCGCGACCTCACCGATGACGCCCGCCCACCGGTCGGCAAGACCGAAGACCATGGCGTACGGCAGGTAACGGTTGAACAGGTCAGCCGCTTCCTCGAACTTGATCTGCTTGGCCTCGGCCGTCGCGATGTATTTCTTGAACCCGAGCGTCTGGATGCGCACCGCAGTGCCGTCGGCGGTGCGCGGCGAGCGCCCCATCCCCAGGAAACCCTTGCGGCGTGGGTCTCGCTCGTACCAGCCCCGATGAATCGTCTCGCGGTACATACCGTCGGCGATGTCGCGCAACGGCCCCCGCAACTGCGCCTTCATCTGCGGCAACGTCACGTAACGGACGCCGGGCGGGAACAGGGCGTTGAGGAAGTCGGCCTCGACCTGCGTGATGACGTCGCCGCCAGGAAACTCGTTCTGGATGAACACCCAGTCACCCTGCGGCGCCTTGGCACCCCGCCTCGACGTCGGCGCAGGCGGCGCTGCGGGCGCCGAACCGTCAGCGGGCTGCAGCTTCTCGATGCGGAACCAGCCGCGCAGCGACAGGTCGATCATCATCGCGCCGATGTCCTGCGAGTCGACCGACCCGTCGACGACGGTGCCCGCCAGCGCCGCGCTCACGCCCTGCGGCGGATGGAACTGCACGGCCGGCTCACCCGACCACTCCTTCGCACCCTTGACGCGGCGCACCTCGCCCACGCCGTCCGCCGGGCGCATGCCGGGGGTGACGCCGACGTACTCGTAGTCGTGGTTCCAACCGAACACTGCTTCGTCTGCCTCTCACCGTGAATGGGATTCTCACCCGACGTGCGACGCCGGACGCCGATCATGGCAGGTAACGCACGAGTTGGCAGCGCACTGCGCGCCGACGCGTGAGTCACTCGCCATCCTGGGGCAGGCGTCGCGCGCGACAGCGCACGCCCGCCCCTCGAAGGTAGGCCCCCGCTCAGCGCTGCTTGCGCTTCTCGCGCACGCGCACGCTGATCTCGATCGGCGTCCCGTCGAAACCGAACTCCTCACGCAGGCGACGCTCGATGAAGCGGCAGTACCCGGCCTCGATGAAGCCGCTGGCGAAGATGACGAAGCGCGGCGGGCGCGTCGAGGCCTGCGTCGCGAACAGGATTCGCGGCTGCTTTCCGCCGCGTACCGGGTGCGGATGCGCCGCGACGACCTCGCCGAGGAAGGCGTTGAGCCGGCCCGTCGGGATGCGCTGGTCCCACGAGTCGAGGGCGACCTCGATGGCGGGAACGAGACGGTCGGTGTGACGTCCCGTCTTCGCCGACAGGTTGACGCGCGGCGCCCACGGCACCTGGACGAGCTCGCGCTCGATCTCCTTCTCCAGGTAGTAGCGGCGCTCCTCGTCGAGTGTGTCCCACTTGTTGTACGCGATGACGAGCGCGCGGCCGGCGTCGATCACCTGCTGCACGACGCGCACGTCCTGTTCGGCGATGCTCTGCTCCGCGTCGATGAGGACGACGGCGACCTCCGCCTTCTCCAACGCCGTCTGCGTGCGCAGGGAGGCGTAGAAGTCGGCGCCGCGCGTCTGGTGCACGCGGCGTCGGATGCCGGCGGTGTCGACGAAACGCCAGGTCTTGCCGCCGAGTTCGATGTACTCATCGACCGGGTCACGCGTCGTGCCTGCGACGTTGTCGACGACGACGCGCTCCTCCCCCGCGAGCTTGTTGAGCAGCGACGACTTGCCGACGTTCGGACGCCCGAGCAGCGCCACGCGACGCGGGCCGCCACGCGGGTACGCGCCGGCGACAGCCGTCTTGTCGGGCAGCAGGTCGATGACGGCGTCGAGCGCGTCACCGGTGCCACGCCCGTGCAGCGACGAGACGGGGTACGGCTCACCGAGGCCGAGCGACCACAGCATGGCCGCGTCGGCCTCCGAACGGTTGTCGTCCACCTTGTTCGCGATGAGGACGACTGGCTTCTTCGAGCGGCGCAGCAGCTTGACGACGGCCTCGTCGGTGTCGGTGGCGCCGACCGTGGCGTCGACCACGAACATCACGGCGTCGGCGAGTTCGATCGCGACCTCGGCCTGTTCGGCGACGCGCAGGTGGATGCCGCTCGCGTCGACCTCCCACCCGCCGGTGTCGACGAGGGTGAACCGGCGTCCGACCCACTCGGCGTCGTACGCGACGCGGTCACGCGTCACACCCGGCACATCCTCGACGACGGCCTCACGGCGCCCCAGGATGCGGTTGACGAGCGTCGACTTGCCGACGTTGGGACGACCGACGACTGCGACGACGGGCCGCAGGTCGGCCTCGCCGTAGCCGCTGTCCTCGTCGACCTCACCGGACAGCAGCGCACGGTCCTCGTCGCTCAGGTCGAAGTCCTCGAACCCGACGCGCAGCGCCTGCTCGACCGACTCGTCCGGGGCGGGCGCATCGTGGCGCAGGTCGTCGTGCTCGGCTCGCTCGTCGTGCTCGTCGTGGGGGAAGTACTGGTCGTCGCTCACGCGGATTACCTCAGATCGTGGAGTATCCCGCCGGATCCGGCGGGCTCGGAGGCTCTCCCCCGCCACGTGACGACGCGGCGGCTCGCGCCGTGACGTCGGGTGGGGAGGTCTCGTGTGACGCGCCCGAATGCGCGTCACAAGACCATTCTCGCGCATGGGCACGATTTTTCAGAGTCGAGCGCTCGCGGCCAGCCACGCCCTAGCGACGAGCGCCCGGGGAGACGATCCGGCTCAACCCGCCACGTGGTCGGCGAGGCGGGCACGCAGTTCCTCCGTCGCGGCCGCCAGCCGAGCGCGACCTGTCGCGCCCGCCACCGCCTCGGCGTCACCGAGGCGGAACGCCGGCCCGAACGTCACCTGCAGACGACTGCGCAGCCGCGGCCAGCGTCCCCGCGTGCGCCCGGCCGTGCCGACGAGACGCACCGGCACGATCTGAGCATCCGCACCGAGCGCGAGGAACGCGGCGCCCTGGTGCACCGCCTGCACCGACCCGTCACCGCGCGTGCCCTCGGGGGACACGCCGACGACACCACCCGCCGCCAGGACGCCGCGCGCCGCCGTCATCGCCTCCCGGTCGGCGCTGCGCTGCGTGACGGGGATCTGCCCGAGCCGCGTCAGCAGCGTCCCGAGCGGGCCGACGAAGTACGCACGCTTGACGAGGAAGTGCGCCGGGCGCGGCACGAGCGACGCGGCCAGCGGGCCGTCGATGACGCCGATATGATTCGCGACCACGACGACGGGGCCGTCAACCGGCACGTTCTCGCGCCCGGTCACCTCGAGGCGGTACAGCGCACCGAACAGGCCCTCGACGGCGGGACGCAATCGGCGCATGAGCCCCTCGCACGCGGACGGATCGCGCGGCGTCGAATCACGCGACGCGGCAGCCTCGACGTCACGACGCGGGAACATCAGCCGCGCGCCCGTTCGACGAGCGTCAGGACCGCCTCGACGGACTGCTGGAACGTCAGGTCGCTGGTGTCGAGCGTGACGACCCCGTCCGCAGCGCTCATGAACGACGAGACGGTCGAGTCGGCCTTGTCGCGGTCGACGATCTGCGTCCGCGTCGCCGCGATGGCGGCGTCGTCCGCGCCGCCGTGCAGCTCCTTCGAGCGGCGGGCGAGCCGTGCGGCCTCGCTCGCGACCATGAGGATGCGCACGTCCGCGTCGGGCGCGACGACCGTCGTGATGTCGCGCCCCTCAGCGACGACGCCACCCTGGTCCGCGGCGATCTGCGCCATCAGCTCACGCTGACGCTGCTGCAGCTTCGGGCGCACCTGCAAGTTGGTCGCGACCTTCGAGACGACCTCGGCGATGCGCGTCGTGCGGATGTCCGCGTCGATGCGCGTACCCCCCATGCTGATCGACGGCGCGCTCGGGTCAGTGCCCATCTCGAGCGGCATCGCGGTGACGGCGTCCGCGACGACGCCCAGGTCGTCGAGGTCGATGCCCCGATCGAGGCAATACCAGGTGAGCGCGCGATACATCGCGCCCGTGTCGAGGTAGCCGATGCCAAGGTGCGCCGCCACCTTCTTGCTCACACTCGACTTGCCCGAACCCGAGGGCCCGTCGATCGCTACCCGGATGCCGTTCGCCACGCTCGTCATGAACGCAGATTCTAGGCGGTCTCGACGAGGTGGGCGGCCCACCCCCGCGCGCTGAGCGCGCTGACGAGGGTCTGAGCGCGCAGCGGCACGACGCTGAGCTCGAGCAGACCGGCGGCGACGGCGTCGTCGTGCTCGAGGCGCATGTCCTCGACGCTGATGCCGGTCTCCCCCACGTCCGTGAACACGCGACCGAGCGCACCCGGCTCGTCGGGGATGACGACGGCGACGCTCGCGTACGCCTGCGCCGGCGCGCCGTGCTTGCCCGGGATGCGCGCACGACCCTCCTGGCCACCAGCGATCGTCTGCGCGAGCACGGCCCGGGGGCCGGGGGTGGCAATCGCATCGCGGATACCGACGGCATCCTGTGTCACGGGGGTGGCCGGTGGAGTGACGGCAACCGACGTGCTGCCTACGACCGCCACATCGGCCAGGCCACGCGTACCGCCCGATGCATCGCCCCCGGACGTGATGACCGACAGGGCGTGGATGACATCGTCGAGCGAGGCGCGCACCCCTTCGAGCAACGGCAGCACTGCAGCCGCGTTGCCGGCGAGGATCTGCGTCCACAGCATCGGGTCGCTCGCCGCGATGCGCGTGACGTCGCGGACACCCTGCCCGCTGAGAGCGACGGCGTCGTCGGGCAGCTCACGCAGCTGCGCGGCGACGAGGCTCGCGGCGACCTGCGGCACGTGCGAGACGGCGGCGACGGCCTCGTCGTGCGCGGCAGGGCTCATCGTGACGACGTGTGCCCCGCAGACCTGCGCGACGGCTGTCACGTCGGCGACGCGGGCGTCGTCCGCGCCGTCAGGGCAGATGACCCAGGTGCGCCCCTCGAACAGGTCGGAGCGCGCCGCGACCGCGCCGCTGCGCTCACGACCGGCCATCGGATGCCCCGGCACGAAACGGCACCGCTCGGCGCCGCAGCGTCGTGCCACCCCTTCGACGACGACGTTCTTCACGCTCGTCACATCCGTCACGGTGGCGTCCGGCCACGCCGTGAGCTCCGCGGCGACGACGTCGACGACCACGTCAGGCGGCGCGGCGACGACGACGAGGTCGGGCGCCTCATCCTGGGCGTGCGCGACGCGGCCGGCGCCCATGTCGGAGGCGAGCGCCGCCGCCGTCGGCGAGGTGTCGGCGAGGGTGACGTCGACGCCTCGCGCCTGCAGCGCGAGCGCCAGCGACGTGCCGAGCAGGCCGGTGCCGACGACGCGCACGCGCTGCGGCAGTGTCACAGACCGGCAGCCTTGTACAGGCCGGCGACCTCGCGCTTGTTGAGCGGCCGCATCTTGCCGGGGCGCAGATCACCGACCTTCACGGGCCCGACCTGCGGGCGCGCGAGCGCGATGACGGGGTGACCGACCTCCTCGAACATGCGACGCACGATGCGGTTGCGGCCCTCGTGCAGCACGATCTCGACCAGGGCCATGCCCGGCTGAGAGTCGACGACCTTGAACGAGTCGACGGCGGCCGGGCCGTCCTCGAGCTCGATGCCCTCGCGCATCCGCTTGCCGAGGTCGCGCGGCACCGGGCCGGGGATCGTCGCGAGGTAGACCTTCTCGACGCCGTAGCGCGGGTGCTGCAGGCGGTTGGCGAGGTTGCCGTCATTCGTCAGCAGCAGCAGACCCTCGGTGTCGTAGTCGAGTCGGCCGACGTGGAACAGGCGCTCGGTGCGCCCCTCGAGGTACTCACCGACGCACGGGCGACCCTCTTCGTCCTGCATCGTCGACACGACACCCGTGGGCTTGTTGAAGGCGAGGTAGACGAGCGTGTCGTCGAGCTGGATGCGGTCGCCGTCGACGTGGATGACGGCGCTCTCGGGGTCGATGCGCGTGCCCAGTTCGGTGACGACCTGGCCGTCGACCTCGACTCGACCCTCGGCGATGAGGTTCTCGCAGTGGCGTCGCGAACCGACGCCGGCCTGCGCGAGCACCTTCTGCAGGCGCGTGCCCTCCTCGACGTGCACGTCGCGCGTCGCGGCCTTCGGTGCGCGCTCGCGCGGCGGGGCGACCGGCTGGCCGCTCTTCGTCGTGCCGATGCCGAGGACGTCCGCCTCGTAACGGCTGACGCCGCCGCCGGAGCCGCGGTTGACGCGGCTGCTTCGGTTGTCGCGCTGACCCTGACGGGGTTTCCTGGAGTTCATCCGTGTCCTTGTTCCACTAGTTCATCGATGATGGCGGCGTCCGGCAGGTACGGCGCCAGCGGGGGAAGCTCGTCCAGCGAGCCGAGCCCGAGCCGCTCGAGAAAGGTCGGGGTGGTGCCGTAGAGCGTCGCACCCGTCTCGGGGTCGTCGCCGACCTCCGTGACGAGCCCACGCGTGAGCAGGGTGCGGGTCACGCCGTCGACGTTGACGCCGCGGATGGCGCCGACGCGCGAACGCGAGATCGGCTGCCGGTAGGCGATGACGGCGAGCGTCTCGAGTGCCGCCTGCGTCAGCTTGGCCTGCTGCCCGCCCCGCAGGAACGTCTCGACGGCATCCGCGTAGGCCGGCCGCGAGTACATGCGCCACGTGCCGTCGACCTCGCGCAGGGTGAACCCCCGCTGCTGGGCACGGTATTCCACCTCGAGGCCCTCGAGGTTGGCGCGCACCTCGCTCTCGCCGACGCCGAAGGCCGCGGCGAGATCGGCCACCGAGACGGGCTCGTCGACGACTATGAGCACCGCCTCGAGCGTCGATCGCAAGCCGCCGGGCAGGTGGTGCACGACGACCGGCTCGCGGGCGCCCTGCGCCGGTGGTTGCGTCGTCGCCTCGTGCGTCGTCATGCGTTCACCTCCTCCTGCTCCGGGCCGTCGTCGGCGCGGGTCATTCGTCTCGTGTCCTCACCCATGAGTCGTCGCAGCGCGGCGAAGTGTGAGGCCGTTCGTGCCATTGTCTCAGGACGCAGCGTCATCGCTCGCGCCCTCGCCGCCTGAGCCCGGCTCGGCGTCGTACTCGTCGGAGACGAGGATGCGCGCATCGGGCGCCGCGACCCAGCGCACGGTGAGCTGCCGCAGGTGCTCGTCCTGCTCGAACGCGACCGCGGCCTCCTTGAACAGTTCGAGGATGGCGAGGAAACGCCCGACGACGACGAGGTTGTGCTCCGCGTCGGCGACGAGCTGCGCGAACGTCAGCTCACCACCGCGGCGCAGCCTGCGCGTCACGATGCGCGCCTGCTCGCGCACGCTCACCTGCACGGCGTGCAGGTGGTCGACGTCGACGCTCGGCGGCGCCTTGGGCGTCAGCGCCCGCGCGGCGAGGGCCGCGAGCTGCTCGGGCGTCACCGTCATGACGAGCTCGGGCAGCATCCCCGAGAAGCGTTCCTCCAACCCGGCCTGACGTGCGACGAGACGCCCGTCGCTCTCCATCCGATCGGCCAGGAACTGCGCCATGTCCTTCAACGCCCGGTACTGCAGCAGCCGGGCGAACAGCAGGTCGCGCGCTTCGATCAGCTCGAAGTCCTCCTCGTCGGAGCCGCCGAGGTTCGGCAACAGCCGCGCTGCCTTGATGTCGAGCAGCGTCGCGGCGATGAGGAGGAACTCGGTCGCCTGCGACAGATCCCACTCGTCACTCGCCTCGCGGGCCGCCCTGATGTGCGCGATGAACTCGTCCGTCACCTGCGACAACGAGATCTGCGTGACGTCGAGACGATGCTTCGCGATGAGGCCCAGCAACAGGTCGAACGGTCCGTCGAACACCTCGCCCAGGTGGACGTGGAACGGCGTCGCCGCCGCACGCCGCGTCAGGACGCCTCCGGGTGCGCTCGCCGTCGACGCTGCCGCCGGCCCGGAGGTCGTGACCGCCACTGCCGATGCGGGCTCGTCGCCGACGGGTTCGGCCTCGGTCGCCGTCATCGGCGTGCGGCTCAGGGAGCCCCGCCGCGCGAGATGAGCTCGCGCGCGAGCTGGCGGTACGACTCCGCGGCACCGTGCCCGGAGGCGTACTGCGTGATCGGCTCGGCCGCGAGCGTCGCGTCGGGGAACTTGACGGTCCGCGAGATGACGGTGTGGAACACCTTGTCGCCGAAGTGGTCGACGACGGAGCGGACGACGTCGCGGCTGTGCAGGGTGCGCCCGTCGTACATCGTCGCGAGGATGCCGTCGATCTCCAGGCGCGGGTTGAGGCGATCCTGCACCTTCTCGATCGTCTCGACGAGCAGCGCGACGCCGCGCATCGCGAAGAATTCGGCCTCGAGCGGGATGACGACGCCGTGCGACGCCGTCAGCGCGTTGACGGTCAGCAGACCGAGCGACGGCTGGCAGTCGATGAGGATGACGTCGTACTCGTCCGCGACGCTGCGCAGGACGCGCGCGAGCACCATCTCGCGGGCGACCTCACCGACGAGCTGCACCTCGGCGGCCGACAGGTCGATGTTGGCGGGCAGCACGTCGAGGTTGTGCACCCGCGTCGTCTGGATGACGTCGTGCGCGTCGTGGCCGCGCTCGACGAGCAGGTTGTAGATCGTCACGTCGAGATCCTGCGAGCGCACGCCGAGGCCGACGGACAGGGCTCCCTGCGGGTCGAAGTCGACGAGCAGGACGCGGCGGCCGTATTCGGCCAGGGCGGCGCCCAGGTTGATCGTCGACGTCGTCTTGCCGACGCCGCCCTTCTGGTTGCACATCGAGATGATGCGCGCGGGGCCGTGCGACTCGAGAGGTCGAGGCGTCGGGAAGCCGGGCAGGGGTCGACCGGTTGGGCCCCACTGGCCCGTCGCGTCGATTCCCGGCAAACGGTCAAGTCGAACGTTAGAGTTCGTCGACTTCTGTGAACTCTCGGAAGTCACTCGAAAGCCTCCACTGATAGTTGAGCGTTTGGCATCACGCCAATCGGCACCAGATTAGCGCCCCGGGTGCGGCAACGCCCAAACCGTCGTCCGTCGGCCCTCAGCGGGCGCGCGGATGCGCCGCCGCGAACGTCTCACGCAACTGCTGCACCGACACCATCGTGTAGATCTGCGTCGTCGTCACCGAGGCATGCCCGAGAAGCTCTTGCACGACGCGCACGTCGGCGCCGCCTTCGAGCAGGTGCGTCGCATAGGAATGCCGCAGCGTGTGCGGCGAGATCTCGCCGTCGAGACCGGCCACCTCGGCCGCGCGACGCACGAGTCCGAACACGCTCTGCCGGCTCAACCTGCCGCCGCGCTGATTGAGGAACACGGCAGCCCCGGCCTTGCCCTTCGCCGCAAGAGCAGGCCGCTCACGCGTCAGGTAGGAGCCGAGCGCGTCGGCGGCGTAGCGCCCGAGCGGGACGATGCGCTCCTTGCTGCCCTTGCCGAACAGTCGCAGCGAACGCGACATCAGGTCGACGTCGTCGACGTCGAGCCCGACGACCTCGCTCACGCGCGCACCGACCCCGTAGAGCACCTCGAGCAGCGCACGATCCCGGAGCGAACCAGCGTCCTCGCCATCGCCGGCAGCCGCGAGCAAACGTTCGACGTCAGCTAGAGGGATAGCCTTCGGGAGTTTGCGGGGCAACCTCGGCGGCGCGACGTCCGTCGCCGCGTCGGGCGCGTCCGTCTCGAGCGAAACGAACGCATGGAGGCGGCGGACGGCGACGAGCGCGCGTGCCGCGGAACTGGCCGCCAGCGGCGGATGGCCCTGGCCGCCCTCACGCAGCGATCGCAGGAACGCCTCGACGCGCGACTCCTCGACCCCGTCGAGCGAGGTGACGCCGGAGGCGGCGAGGTAGCCGAGGTAACGCGTGACGTCACGTCGATATGCCGCGAGCGTGTGCGGCGAGAGGCCCCGCTCGACGCGCAGGTGATGCAGCCACTGCGTCATCACCTGCGTCAGTTCGAGCGAGGGCTCCGGGGCGCTCACGACGCCGGTGACGCCTCGGCGACCTCGAGTCGCACCTGCTCGTCGGCCGCGGGGAGCACCCAGCTGGTCGCGTCCGCGTCGAACTGCTCACCGCTGCGGATGTCCTTGATCTGATCGCCGGTCTCCCCCGCGCCCGGGAACCAGACGTACGGGATGCCGCGACGGTCGGCGAACTGGATCTGCTTGCCGAACTTGGCGGCCTTGGGCGACACGAGCGTCGGGATGCCGCGCTCACGCAGTGCCGCCGCGATCCGCATCGACTCGGCGCGTGAGGTCTCGTCGTTGATGGCGACGAGCACGGCCGTCGGCGTCGGACGGCTCGTGCGCAGGCCGCCGTCACCGATGAGCTTCGCGAGCAGGCGCGAGACACCGATCGACAGGCCGACGCCGGGGTAGGTCCTCTTGCCGTCACTCGCGAGCGAGTCGTAGCGCCCGCCGGAGCAGATCGAGCCGTAGCCCTCCTCGCCGACGAGCTGCGTCTCGTAGACCGTGCCGGTGTAGTAATCGAGGCCGCGTGCGATCTTCAGCTCCGCGACGAGCAGGCCGGGTGCGTGCTCGGCGGCCGTCTCGACGACGACGCGTAGCTGCTCGAGGCCCTCCTCCAGCGTCGGGTGTTCGACGCCCAGTGCGCGCACCTGCTCGACGAAGGACGTATCGGGCGTCGAGATCGCCGCGAGGGCGAGGATCTTGTCGGTGGCGGCGTCTTCGACGCCTTCGGCGACGAGCAGCTCCTTGACCTTGGCCGGGCCGATCTTGTCGAGCTTGTCGACGATGCGTAGCGTGCCGACGATGTCGTCGATGCCGAGCCCGCGGTAGAAGCCCTCGGGGATCTTGCGGTTGTTGACCTGGATGCGGAACTCACCGATCGGCAGCCGCTTGAACACGTCCGCGATGACCAGCGGCAGCTCGACCTCGTAGTGGAACGGCAGCTCCCCCACGTCGACGATGTCGATGTCGGCCTGGACGAACTCGCGGTAACGCCCCGCCTGCGGGCGCTCGCCGCGCCAGACCGGCTGGATCTGGTATCGGCGGAACGGGAACGTCAGCTTGCCCGCGTTCTCGATGACGTAGCGGCTGAACGGCACCGTGAGGTCGAAGTGCAGGCCGAGGCCCGGCTCGGCCTTGTCGGCCTCTTCCGCAGCGAGGCGGCTGACGGCGTAGATCTCCTTGTCCGCGTCACCGCCCTTGCCCGTGAGGCGCTCGACGGGCTCGACCGCGCGCGTGTTGATCGGCTCGAAACCGTGCAGCTCGAACACCTCACGGATGATGTCGAGCACCAGCTGCTCGGTGTAACGCTGCGCCGGCAGCCATTCGAGGAAGCCGGAGATGGGGGTCGGTTTGCTCATGCGCCAGATCCTTGGAGTGCTTGCAGGTACGGGTTGCTCGCGCGCTCGCGCGCCATCGTGCTGGCCGGGCCGTGCCCGGGAAGGATGAGGGACGAATCAGGCAGCGGCAGCACCTTCGTGCGCAGGCTCTGCTGCATCGCCGCGTCGCTGCCGCCCTCGAGGTCGGTGCGTCCGATCGAGCCGGCGAAGAGGACGTCCCCGGTGATGACGCTCTGGTTCACCGTCGCGGCGACGGCGTCATCGAGCCCGTCGGGCACCTCGTCGACGGTGAACATGACGGAGCCCTCGGTGTGCCCCGGCGCGTGGGTGACGCCGAACGTCAGCCCCGCGAGTTCGAGGGGTTCGCCCTCGTGGATGGAGACGACCTTCTCGGGCTCGCGCCACGTCGCGCTCTTGCCGAACGACTGCTCGAGCATGCCGCGCAGCTGCGGGCCGAGCTGGTCGTAGGGGTTGACGAGGCGGTAGCGATCGTCGGCGTGGATGTGCGCGGCGATCTGCCCGCCGCACACCGGCGTCACGGAGAAGGTGTGGTCGAGATGGCCGTGCGTCAGCAGCACCGCCGTGGGCTTGAGATCGAGCTCGCCGAGGACCTCGAAGAGCTGGTCGGTGACCCCGATGCCCGGGTCGACGACGACGCACTCGCTGCCGCGTTCGCGGGCGAAGACGTAGCAGTTCGTACCCATCGCGGCTGCGGGGAAAGAGACGGTCAACACGTGCCCAGCCTATCGGTCGCGCGCACGGGCCGTCCGACCCGAGGAACGCCGGGCCGCTGCGGGCGCGCGGACGACCTCCTCCCCCTAGACTGATGACGTTGCTGTCCGGTCTGCGCGTACCCGCGGGTCGGCTACGTCGAGAAAAAGGTCATGACCGTGTCCGAGGACTCCACCATCCCCACACCCGCGTCCGTGAAGCCGAGCGCTGTGCCGAAGCCCCCGAGCGCGGCACCCAAGGCGCCGGCCCCGGCCGCACCGACGTCGCCGTCGGCACCTGCGGGCACCCCGGC
>NZ_AEIQ01000007.1:0-16254 GCF_000152185.1 Dermacoccus sp. Ellin185
TCCCCGCCGCGCCGCCGGTCTCGCACCTCACGACGTGGTCCGTCCCCGGTGCGACGCCTCGCCCGGCGACGCCGTGGTGGCGCGCGCTCGGCCTCGCGACGAGCATCATCACCGCCGGCGTGGTCATCGCGCGTGCGAGCCGCACCGGGCGATTGCGCCGAAAGCGATGCACCCGCGCGCCGGAGCAGCTAAGCTGAACCAAACGCGTCGCCCAGGCGATGCTCCGTCGTGCCACCCCGTGGCGCGGCGGCTGACCACGAGCGAAGGTGAAGGCGGTCAACCCCATGGGCGCGTCCACGAACAAGACGATGTACAACATCATCGGAGCCGTTGT
Organism: Dermacoccus sp. Ellin185; assembly: GCF_000152185.1. Classification (NCBI taxonomy): domain Bacteria; kingdom Bacillati; phylum Actinomycetota; class Actinomycetes; order Micrococcales; family Dermacoccaceae; genus Dermacoccus; species Dermacoccus sp. Ellin185. Next base: position 335 of record NZ_AEIQ01000007.1, read on the forward strand.
CGGCCTCCTGCTCGCCCTGTTCGCGATCTGGGGTCTCGTCCAGTCGCAGAACTCGAGCCAGCCGCAGCAGTACCAGTCGAAGATCAGCTACGACGGCTGAGCCTCCGGCTCCCTCATCTCAGGCGAGAGCGGGGAACGACCTCTACGGTCGTTCCCCGCTCGTGCATGCCCTGACGGGGCTCAGTGGTCGCCCGCGCCGAGTGGCGCATGACGTCAGTTCAGCTCGGCAGCGCCGCGGCGGGCATCGCGTTCGGCGACGAGCTCGCGCAGGCGTCGCACGTGCAGGGGCGTGTCGGGCGGCTGGGGTGCGCGCTCGGCGCGGCCGAGGACGTCGAGCAGCGTGTGGTGCACGTTGCGGCCGGCCGATTCCCAGCTGAACGAGCGCGCGTACGTCACAGCGTTGCGTCCATAGGCCTCACGCACGTCGTTGCGCGACAGCAGCACGCGCACGTCGTCGATCATCTCCGCCGTCGTCGCGGCGAGCGCGCCCGTCGAGCCGTGCTGGATCGACTCGCTCGGCCCTCCGGCTTGCGCGAACGCGACGGCCGGGGTGCCGTGCAGGCCGGCCTCGACGATCGTCAGGCCCCACCCCTCCTTGTAGGAAGGCATCATGACGACCCAGGACGAAGCGAGCAGCGTGTGCTTCGTCGCCTCGTCGACGAACCCGTGGAAGTGGACGGCGTCCTCGACGCCGCGTTCACGGGCATGGCGCTCGATGTTCGGCTGCCAATAACCCGAGCCGACGACATTGAGGTGCAGGCCCGGGAACTCCTCACGCAGTTCGGCGAGGGTGTCGACGGCGATCTCGACCTGCTTGTGCGGCACGAGCCGGCCGAGGACGGTGAGCGATGGCGCGGCGCTGCGGGGCACGTCGGCGTAGGATTCGAGATCGCGCGGGTGGTCGTTGCCGGAGTAGACGAGGTCGATGCGCTCGGCGTCGACGCCGAGGCTCGCGAGTTCGCTGCGGCTCGCCTTCGAGACGGTGATGTAGCGGCAGCGCCGGTACACCCACGGCGCGACGCGTGACTCGAGCAACCAGCCGAACCTTGCGAGGCGCGGGCTGAAGATGCTCGCCCACTGGTCGCGGTGGACGTGGTGGACGACGGCGACGACGGGGATGCGCGCGACGAGCGGCGACCAGAACGGCACGCCGTTCTGCACGTCGATGACGACGTCGTAGTCACGCTGGTGCCGCACGAGGTGCCACAGCCCCGCGGCGTAGCAGGTGAACCGGTTGCCGGCGCGAATCACGGTGACGTCCCCATGCATCGTGCGGCGTGCGGCGCCGGGGAAACGAGCCGTGTGGATCGTGACGTCGGCGCCAAGCTCGCTCATCACCTCGCTCGTGCGTTCGACGAACACCTCCGAGCCGCCCGCCTCGGGGTTCTCGCGGTCGCGCCACGACAGATAGAGGACGCGCAGAAGCTCGGCGTCGCGCTCGTCGTGCATCCTGTGGCTCTCCTCGCCGTTCGGCTGCCTGCTTCCGGGTCGCCCGTTAGAGTATCGGGGTCGAGGAAGGCAGGTGGCCCGTTTCCATGAGCGCGTGCGAAGTGTGCGGTGGTCCGTGCACGGATCTGCCCCTGGGAGGCTCCGTCCTCGACGCCTGCACCCGTTGCGGGCACCTGCGTCGCGACCTCGATCGCGCGCCCGCGCGCCACCGCGATCATGCCTACGGCGGTGACCCGACCCTCGACGCGGCCCGCCTGCGCCTGACCCACCGTGCCCTCGTCGCCGACGGCGCGCCCGCGTCGGTCTTCGAGATCGGGTACGGCGCCGGGGGATTGCTGCGCGCCTTCCATGACGCGGGGGCGCGCGTCGCGGGCGCCGACCCGGATCAGCTCGACCGGGACGTCGACCCCGTCGTCGTCGCGCACGGTCGCCTGCACGCCTGCGGCATCGAGGAGGTGCCGGCGGGGGAGCCGCCCGTCGACCTCGTCTACGGCATCCACGTCCTCGAGCACGTCGTCGACCTGATCGAGACGCTGCGCCGCACGCACACACTGCTGCGCCCCGGCGGTAGCGCCCACTTCTTCACCCCGGCCGGCGACTGGGCCGGCCTGCGCCTCGCGAGCGACGGCTGGTGGATGCTCGAGGACCCGACGCACGTGCGCTTCTTCACCGCCGATTCCCTCATCCGCGCCGCGTGTGAGGCAGGCTTTGACGACGTCGAGATCCGTCGCCCGCCGCTCGATTCGCTCGTCCACGACGCCGCGAGCGCCGTCCGCCGCGTAAGGCCTGCGCCGCGGCCGCAGGGGGTTCTCGCGCAGCGCTCGACGCTCGCTCTCACCGCTGCGACGCTGCCGCTGACTCTCGCTGCACGCGCGCTCGTGCCCCGGCTGCGCCCGACGCTGCACCTCGTCGCGCGGAGGCCGGAGTGACGTCTCGCCCAGGTGCCGCGACGCGACGGGGCCTCGGGCGTAGCGTCCGGTTGTTCCGTGCGTTCCTCGTCGAGCAGAGCGACCCGCACCGCTTCTACTCGGCTCTCGCCGACGACTCGATCGCGATCCTCGCCGAGCACGTCGACCTCGACGGTGCGCGCGTGCTCGACGTCGGCGCGGGCCCGTCCGAGTTCGCGGACGCCTTCCTCGCGGCCGGCGCCCACTATGTGCCGTTGGACGCCGACGCGAGCGTCCCCTCGGTGCGTGACGGCGGCGTCGTCGCGGACGCGGAGCACCTGCCGTTCGCACCACGAACCTTCGACGTCGTGTTCAGCTCGAACCTGTGGGAGCACGTGAGACGCCCCGAAGCGGTCGCCGATTCGTTGCTCGACGCGCTCGCGCCGGGGGGCGTGCTGTTCCTCGCGTACACGAACTGGTTGAGCCCGTGGGGTGGGCACGAGACGTCGCCGTGGCACTGGCTCGGCGGCGAACGGGCGGCGCGACGCTACGAGCGTCGGCACGGCCACCCGCCGAAGAACCTCGTCGACGAGAGCCTTTTCCGGGTGAGCGTCGCGCAGGGGCTCGCCTGGGCGCGCTCGGTCGAGCAGCGCGGCGGTGAGCTGATCGACGCCCGTCCCCGCTACTGGCCGGATGCCGCCCGCGCCGTCCTGCGGGTGCCGGGGCTGCGCGAGATCGTCACGTGGAACCTGCTCGTCCTCGTGCGCCGCGGATGAACGCGACGCGCGCACGGCTGCTCGCGCTGCGCGTCGCATTGGTCCTCGCGTTCGTGCCGTGGCTCGTGCAGCCGGGCGTCATCCAGCCGGACACGAAGGTCGACCTCGTCGTCTCGCCGTGGCGCTACCTCGCGCGCTCGCTCGACGCGTGGTCGACGCACTCGGGTTTCGGCGAACTGCAGAACCAGGCCTACGGCTACCTGTTCCCGATGGGCCCGTTCTTCGGCGTCCTGCATTCGCTCGGCGTGCCCGGCTGGGCGGCGCAGCGCGCGTGGTGGTCGTTCATCCTCGTCGTCGGCTTTCTCGGCGCGGCCCTCGTCGCGCGCCGCATCGCCGGGCTGAGCGCGGGGGCGGCCTGCGTCACCGGTGTCGCGTACGCGCTGAGCGCACGCGTGCTGACGCTGCTGTCGGAACTCAGCGTCGAGACGTGGCCGGGCATGCTGCTGCCGTGGCTCGTCCTCGCCGTGTGGTGGGGATGGCGCAGCAGCCGCCACATCAGGTTGCTCGCGTCCACCGGTGTGCTCGTCGCGTGCCTCGGCGGCGTCAACGCGACGGCGTCGCTCGTCGCCGTCCTCGGCGCCGGATTGTTCGCGCTCGTCGTGACGCGCGAGTGGCGCCTCGTCGGCGCGTACGTGATCGGCGCCGCGCTCGGCAGCGCCTGGTGGCTCGGGCCCCTCGTCGTCCTCGGCGGGTACGCCTACCCGTTCCTCGACTTCATCGAGACCGCGCGCATCACGACGGCCGTGACGACGCTGCCCGCCATCCTGCGCGGTGCGTCCGACTGGGTCGCCTACATCGTCGACGCCGACGGTCACCCCATCTGGCAGTCGGGGTGGGTCGTCGCGCAGGGCACCCTCAGCATCGTCGCGGGTTCGACGCTCGCCGGCATCGCGCTCGCAGGGCTCATGACGACACGCGGTGGTGCCTCGCGGGGCGCGCAGGATGACGTCATCCACGCCGCGCGCCGCGTCCGCGTCGCCTGCGTCATCCTGCTCGCGGGCGGCATCGTGGGCATGGCCCTGCCCTACGCCGGCACGCCCAGTGGCCCGTTCTCCGGTCTGATGCGCGATCTGCTCGACGGCCCGCTCGCTGCGGCGCGCAACGTCCACAAGCTCGACCCGCTCGTCAGACTGCCCCTGGCCATCGGCGTTGGTGCGGCGTGGGATGCGCTGGCGCGCAGCGCACCTCGTGCCAAGCGTCCTCGTTCCGCGCGGAGCGCGTGGGCGGCGCAGGTCGGCATCGCCGTCGTCCTCGTCGGCACGCTGGCACCGTTGCTCGTCGGGCGTCTCGGTGACGCGAACGGTGTGCGCGCGTGGCCCGCCTCGCTCGTCGCCACCGCCCGAGACGTGGACGACGCGGCAGCCCGCGACGGCGGATCAAGTCTCGTCCTGCCGTCGACGCGCTCGGCCCAGGCGGACTGGGGGAACGCCACCGACGAACCGCTCACCGCGTTCGCCGCGTCGTCCATCGTCGTGCGCGCCTCGGCTCCGCTCTACCACCCGGGTGCGCAGCGGCTCGTCGATGCCGTCGACACGGCCCTCGCGCCGGGTTCGGCGAGTGATCGGGGACGGGCGAGCGAGGCCGTGCAGGCGGCGGCACGGGCGGGGGTGCACCGCATCGTCGTGCGCTGGGGGAGTTCGACGTCGCAGCAGACGTCACCGCCGCAGGCGTACGTCGCAGCCCTGACACACGCCGACGGAGTGAGCGCCCATCGCGTCCACGGCAGCGGCGCCACGCGCTACGACGTCTTCGACCTGGCCCCCACACCGTCGACTACGGGCGCTGCGGTCTCCGTCCTCGGCGGTCCGGAGTCGACGCTGACGCTCGCCGGCGTCGGCGTCAGCGCGAGGCGCCCGTTCGTCACGGGCCGTGCCGACGGGTGGATCACCGACGACGTGCGACGCCGCGCGTACAACAACGGCCAGGTCGTCGGACGGGCCTTCGGGCCTGCCCTCACCGCCGATGACCCCGCGCCCACGCGCGTCGGCGCGCACGACCTCGACTTCCCCGGCCGTGACGCAGGAAGCAGCGTCCGCCGCGTCACCGGCGCCTCGCGCATCGAGGCGACATCGTCGACCGCCGACCCGTTCGCCTCGCTCTACCTCGGCCCGGGCACGTCTGCGGACGCGGCGTTCGACGGCTCCGACGACACCCGCTGGCTGACGTGCGCCGACCGGCCCAGCACCCTGAGCGTGACGTGGGACGGCGGCGCCCCCGCTCAGACGATGACGCTCGTCCCTGCGGCCACGGGCGACGCGCGGGTGGCAAGCGTCGACGTGCGCTTCGACGGGCGATCCGTGAAGCCGCAGCAGGGCGCGGGTAGCACCTGGAGAATCGACGTGCCGGCCGGGACGCGCGCGGTCGCGGTCACCCCGCGCGCGGCGCCGGGGACGGGCACGAAGAATGCAGCCGTCGGGCTGGTCGAGGTGCGCTCCACCCGCCCCGTCGTCAGCGTCGTACACCTGCCGGGCACCGTCGATGGCACCCGAAACGGCGTCGTCGTGACGCGCACGCACCCCTGGTTCGACGGTCACGCGCTGGCGTCGGAGGATGACGGTGCGTGGACGCGAGCATTCACGGTCTCGCGTGCTGCGACCATGAACGTCACGCTGACGTTCAAGGCTGGCGTGGCGCCCGGATCGGTGCGAGAGCCCCTCATGATGCGGTCCGGATCCGGCGCCTGGCAGCCTGCCGGAACACCTGGTGGAGGGGCCGATACTGCAGGGAGAACGAGGTTGATGGCCCTGCCTGCCGGCGAGGCCAACCTGAAGGTTTCACCTGAGGTCGAACGTGTGACACTTGTTCCGGCCGCCGCGGCGGCCAGGGACCAGCTCGGACTCAGTGCGGATTCGAGCACGGACACGCCGGCCAACCCGACGCTCGCCTCGACGCAGGGCGCCAACGCCGGTTGGGCTCTCGACCCGGCATCGCCCACCCCCGCATCTGGCATGACCGCCGGTAGCACGCGCCTCGTGACCCTCGACGGATGGCGTCAGGGCGCCGAGCACGCCGCCCACGGACAACACTTTGTCTTCGCACCGCAGCACCTCCACCGCCTCAGCCTCGTCGTCGGTGCGGCCTGCGCACTCGCGTGCCTCGTGCTGCTCATTGCCACGACGTGGTGTGCCGCGGCGTCATCGCGACGCGCTGCGCCGATACGCCGCCAGGCAGCCTCCGACGACTTCGCGCTGCAGACACCGCGGGCACTCGTAGCGCACGCAGAATCTGCCGTGCCGGCCTCGCGCCCCCGCGCCGCCCTCGCGCTTGCCGTCCTCACCGCCATCGCGGCGGCACTCCTGGGATGGGTGGCGATACCCGTCGTCCTCGTCGCTTGCTTCGTGCCGCGGCGTCGACGGCGGGTGCTCGTCATCGCGCTCATGGTCGCGGTCGGCCCGATCATGGCGGCGCTCGGCGTCGTCGATCGCGGATCGCTCGGCGCGGTCTCCGGCCAGGTGCTGACGGCGCTCGCGCTCGTCGTGTTCAGCCTCGAGGTAAGCAGTGTGCCCAGCGGATGGCGGGTGCTTCGACGGCGCGCCAACTGAGTCGCGCCAGTGCGAGTGACACGACGAGCGTCACGATGAGTACGAGAGCGAACGGCGCGTGGAACAGCCTCAGGTGCAGGGTCGTGAACAGCACCTGCAGCACGAGAACATGCCACAGGAACAGGCCGTAGCTGACGTCGCCCGCGCCGCTCAGCAGGGCCTGCGCCTCGGCGCGCGTCGGCCACGTCTCGTCTTCCGACGCTCGGACGGCCGCGCCGAGCAGCAACGCCGCGATGAGCGCGTACGCGAGTTCCTTGACGAGCGCCTGCCCGTGCGTCGGTGTCTCGAGGTGGATCGGCCCGCCGAGCGGTGTGGCCACCGCGACGTACGTGACGCCCGCCCATCCCAGCAGTGCTGACGGCGACGCTTCACGCACCGCGAGCCCCATGCGCGCCCGGCGGCCTGACCCGCCGGTCGTCGGGTCGGCCGTGAACACCCACCCCGCCGCCACACCGACGGCGAACCACGCGGCGTGTCCGATGACGCTCGTGCTGACGGCCCCGAGGTTCGCCCGTCCGCTCGAGGCGGCGAGTGTCTGCACGACGAGACCGGCGACGGCGACGAACATCAGGACCGGCAGCGGAGAGCGACCATCACGGCGACAGCCGCGCAACCACCGGCAGATCAGCGGCACGAGGGCGTAGAACGTCACCTCCGTCGTGATGCTCCAGGCCTGCGTGAATCCACGGAACGACTCGCCCGCGTATCCCTGCAGCAGCGTCAGGTGTGACAGCACCGAGCGCACGTCGACCGCACCCGGTTCGACCGCCAGCGTGACGACGACGACCGCCGCGAGCGCGACGAGATAGGCCGGCAGGATGCGTGCGGCGCGCTTGCGCCAGTAGTGCCTCGTCGGGGCCGCCCCCGCGCTCGCACCACGCGTCAGCAGGTAGGCCGAGACGGCGAAGAAGACGGCGACGCCGACGTCACCGCGGGCGAGCAGACGCCCGACGCCGTCGATGCCCGAACCGCCGCTCCAGTAGGCGACGTGGGAGACGAGGACGAGCCCGGCAGCGACGCCGCGCAACGGATCGATCCATGGAATGCGCTGCATGTGCCCTCCCTCACATCTACCATCGGGTAGCGTGCGTCCGGCACGCATCATCGAATGGAGGCTAGCCGCCCATGAACGACGAGGCGCGATCCACCCCCGAATCTTCTCCCGGGCCTTCGCCCGAGGGTCGGGCGTACGTCGACTACCGACGTCCGGTGCTGCGTGCGCGGGCGCCGCTGCGCGTCAGTTTCGCCGGGGGTGGCACGGACGTCGCGCCTTTCCCCGAACGCGAGGGCGGCTGCGTCCTGTCAGGCACCCTCAGCCAGTTCGCGTACTCGACGCTGCGTCCGCGCACAGACGGCCGCATCACAGTGCAGTCGCTCGACTTCGGTTACTCGATCGGTTTCGGCGTCGACGACCCGGTCGAGTACAACGGTGAGCTCGATCTGCCGAAGGCCGCGATAGCTCGCATCCGCGAGGTGCCGGGTGCGCTACCCGTCAGCGGGTTCGACCTGTTCCTCCACACCGCGGCGCCCCCCGGTTCGGGGCTGGGCAGTTCGAGCGCCGTCATGGTCTCCGTCATCGGCCTCGTCGCGCAGCACTGCGGCCTCGACCTCACGCAGTACGAGATCGCCGAACTCGCCTATCGCCTCGAACGCGAGGATCTCGGCATTCCCGGCGGTTCGCAGGATCAGTACGCCGCAGCGTTCGGCGGGTTCAACTTCATCGAGTTCACCGCCGACCAGGTCGTCGTCAACCCGCTGCGCGTGCGCAGCGCCACCGTCCACGAGCTCGAGCACAACATGTTGTTGGCGTTCACCGGACGGACGCGGGTGAGCGACCACATCATCGAGGATCAACGCAGCCGCTACGAGACGGGCAACGCCGAGGCCCTCGAGGGGTTGCGGGCGCAGAAGGAACTCGCCGAGCGGATGAAGATCGCGCTCGTGCGCGGCGAGGTCGACACGATCGGCCGGCTGCTCGGGGAGGCGTGGCGCGAGAAGCAGAAGATGTCGTCGCGCATCACGACGCCGCTCATCGACGAGGCGATGCGCCGCGCCCTCGACCACGGCGCGCTCGGCGGCAAGGTGACGGGTGCCGGCGGCGGCGGCCACATGGTGTTCATCTGCGAGTTCGAGCGCCGTCACATCGTCGCCCAGCAGCTCATCGACCTCGGCCTCACGGTGAGCGAGCCGATCTTCAGCCATGACGGCGTCACGACGTGGAGGGGGCAGAGCTGATGGAGCACCCCATCCACACCCTGGCCGACGGCGCGGCCTCGCCCGCGCTCACCTCACGTCTCGACGCCGGTATCGCCGCGTGGGTGCAGCTCGTCGACGCCGTGCGCGAGGCGGCGCTGCACGCGCAGGTCGTCGCCGCGGGGGAGGCGGTGACGAACGCGCTCACCGGCGGACACAAGATCCTCGTCGCCGGCAACGGCGGCTCCGCGGCGATCGCCTCGCACGTCGCCGCGGAGTTCCTCGGCAAGTGCGTCCACGACCGTGCGCCGCTGCCGGCGATCAACCTCGCCGAGAGCTTGTCGTCGGTCACGGCCATCGGCAACGACTACGGCTACGAGCAGGTGTTCGTCCGCGGCGTGCGCGGCCTCGGGCGCGCGGGCGACGTCTACGTCGCGATGTCGACGAGCGGACGCAGCCCCAACATCGTCGCGTCCCTGGCCGCAGCGCGCGAGCTCGGGATCACGACGATCGCGATGACGGGCGCCGGGGGAGAGCACCTGCGCGACGACGTCGACCACCTCCTCGTCGTGCCCTCGCACGAGACGCCGCGCATCCAGGAGGTCCACATGCTGTGGGCGCACGCGTGGTGCGAGGCCGTCGACGATCTCAGCCAGCCCGGCGCGTGAGCCCCGATCCGAGCGGACGCACCCACACGCGCCTGCCGCGTCCCGGGGCCGGCGCCCCGTACGACGTCGTCCTGCTCGATCGTGACGGCACACTCAACGCCCTCGCCCCCGGGTATCGCACGCCCGACGACTTCGCGCTCCTGCCGGGGGCCGTCGACGCGGTGGCGCGCCTGAGTGCTGCGGGCTGCGCGATCGTCGTCGTCACCAACCAGCAGGGCCTCGCGACGGGACGGCTGACGTGGGCGCAGCTGAGCGCCGTCAACGCCCGGCTGATCGCCGAGGTCGAGGCCGCCGGCGGCCGCATCGACGACGTCCGCCTCTGCCCGCACGCGGCCGACACCTGCGTGTGCCGCAAGCCGGCGCCCGGCCTGCTGTGCGCGCTGTTCGACGAGAATCCGCACGTGTCGCGCGAGCGCAGCGTCATGGTCGGTGACGCCGAGACGGATGCCGCAGCCGCCACAGCCGCGCGGGTGGCGTTCATGCGATGCGAGCCGACGATCGGGCTCGCCGGCGTGGTCGATTCGCTCGTCGATGACGAAACGGGCACAATTCCATCTCGTTGGTGAAACCGGTCACATTGCCCCTGCTGCAGGTGTTACCGTCGCGTAAGTTCCAGTCCCTGCCTAGGAGGCTCTCCCGTGCGCAAAGCCGCAGTCATGATCGGATTCGGTGCGTTCTTCCTGACGTTGGCGCTCCTGATGCGGTTCTACGCGTACCCGAAGCTGGCCGTGATCCCGAGTGATCAGAATACCCAGCAGACGGTCACCGACGATCACGCCAGCTACTTCGACGCCGACACGGTCAAGCCGGGGTCGGGCAAGATCATCACGAAGGCGACCGTCGTCGCCAACAAGGAGATGACGAAGAAGGCCTCCAAGGAGCTCGGCCGCGACGTCATCGTCATCGACCAGTGGCAGACGACGGACAACGTCAACGACAAGGGCCAGACGGCGTCGCCGCCGATGGATGCCTCGACGCAGCAGTACGCCGTCGACAAGTCCTCGGGTGAGGCCGTCAAGTGGAGCGGCAACATGCTCGACGGCAAGCCCACCAACTACGAGGGCCAGACGATCAAGTTCCCGTTCCAGGTCGACAAGAACAAGACCTACCGCTACTGGGACTCGACGCTCGGCAAGGCCGTCCCGATGAAGTACGCGGGTTCTGAGGACATCAAGGGTCTGAAGACGTACAAGTTCACGCAGACGATCCCGAAGACGAAGTTCACGACGATGGACGTCCCGGGTGAGGTCTTCGGTCTGCCCAAGGGTTCGAAGCTCGCCGACCGGTACTACACGAACGACCGCACGGTGTGGGTCGAGCCGGAGACGGGCGTCATGATGAAGCTGCAGGAGAAGCAGCACCAGACGCTCGAGGTGCCGAACGCGAAGCCCGTCGACGCGATGCTCACCACCTCGACGATGACCGACGAGACGATCAAGAAGAACGTCGACGACTACAAGACGAAGTCGAGCCAGCTCAAGATCCTGCGCCTGTGGGCTCCGCTGCTGCTCGGTCTGCTCGGTCTGTTCGCGCTGCTGCTCGGCCTGTTCGTCTCGCTGCGTGCCGGCCGTGAGCGTCGCGCCGCCCGCCATGAGCGCCGTGACGAGCGCGAGGTAGACGACGTGCGCCACGACGACGACTCCACGCTCGTGTTCGGTGACCACCCGCAGTCGCGTGGCGCGCACTCCGCCGATGAGCGGGGCCAGTACTGAGCATGCGGATCGTCATCACGGGAGGTGCGGGCTTCCTCGGCTCGCACCTGTCCGAGACGCTCGTCGCACGCGGTCACGAGGTCGTCGCCGTCGACAACCTCGTGACCGGGCGCCGCGCGAACGTCACGCAGCTGGAGGCTTCAGGTCGTTTCGAGCTGATCGAGCACGACGTGACGGAGCCCTTCGACGTCGGCGGTGACGTCGACGGCATCCTCCACTTCGCGTCGGCGGCTTCACCGGTCGACTACCTCAAGCTGCCGATCGAGACGCTGCGCGTCGGTTCGCAGGGCACGCAGAACGCGCTCGAACTCGCGGTGCGCAAGGGCGCCCGGCTCGTGTTCGCCTCGACGTCCGAGGTGTACGGCGACCCTCAGGTGCACCCGCAGCCCGAGACGTACTGGGGTCATGTCAACCCGGTCGGCCCGCGCGGCGTCTACGACGAGGCCAAGCGATATGCGGAAGCGCTCGTGCTCGCTTACCGCGAGGCGCGCGGGGTCGATGCCGGCATCGTGCGCATCTTCAACACGTTCGGCCCGCGCATGCGGCCCAACGACGGTCGCGCCATCCCGAACTTCGTCCGCCAGGCCCTCGCCGGTGAGCCGGTCACGGTCAGTGGCGACGGTGATCAGACGCGGTCCATCTGCTACGTCGACGACCTCGTCGCGGCCATCCTCGCGATGCTGCTCGAGACGCACGACCCCGGCCCGGTCAACATCGGCAACCCGCACGAGATCTCGATGCGCGACCTCGCGCAGTGGATCATCGAGCTGGCGGGGTCATCCTCGACACTCGAGTTCATCGAGCGCCCCACGGACGATCCGTCGGTCCGTCGCCCCGACACGACGAAGGCGCAGCGCCTGCTCGGCTGGTCACCGCAGGTGCCCGTGGAGACCGGGCTGCAGCGCACCATCGAGTGGTTTCGCACCGAGGCCGCGTCGACTCCGGTCCTGACACCCGGTCAGACCGAGGAGATCCTCAACCGCTGACGCGATCCCGGCCGCGGCCGACCCTGTTGGCGGTATTCGCGCGACGCACCCTTCAGGCAGGTCTGCGGCCGGCGAGGATGAGCGTGCCCGGCACGAGCCGTCCGCGCAGGGGGCTCCAGCCACCCCAGGTCGACTTGTTCGACTCCTTCCACGGCAGTTCGCGTAACTGCTCGAGTACGAGCCCGGCGTCGAGCAGTTCGCGCACGCGCTGCTCGAGAGTGCGGTGGTGCTCGGCGTAGACGACGTCGTCGCCCGCCGCCTCGGCGTAGGGCGTCGTGTCGAAGTACGAGTGCTGGATCGTCAGCCCGGCGGCGTCGGGCACATCGGGCAGGCTCCAGCGGACGGGGTGCGTCGTCGAGAACGCGACAAGCCCGCCTGGGCGCGTGACGCGCGCCAGTTCCCGCATGAGGGCCGAGGTGTCGGCGATGAACGGAACCGCGCCGAAAGCCGAGAAGACGACGTCGAAGGAGGCGTCCGCGAACGGCAGTCGGCTCGCGTCGCACTGCACGAGCGGCAGTGACGTGCCGGTGCGGGCGTCGAGTTGCACGGCCGTGCGCAGCATCCCGCCGGACAGGTCCGTCGCGACGACGCGTGCACCCTGCCTGGCGCACCAGCGACCGGCCTGCGCGGCGCCGGCACCGAACTCGAGGAGGTCGCGGCCCGCGAGCCCGCTCGGCTCGCCGAGGACGTGGAGATCGTCCTCGAGCCACCCCTCCGGCCCCCAGACGAACTCGGCGTCACCGAGGAAGGCGCCGTGCTCGTCGAGATAGTCGCGCGCCTCGGCGTCCCACCACGAGCGATTTCCGCGGGCGGACGAGGCTGCGTCGACGTCGAAGCGTCCGGCACGGTCGGGGGTCTGCATGAACCCACGCTACGATGCCCTTCCCATTTGGCCCTGATCGCCCCGCGTGCCTAGGATGAGAGGGCGTGTCGTACGTGCCCATGCTCCCCGTTGCTCGCAGACGGGGCCGGGCGCGCCCGAGACGTCGTTCGATTTGTCCGCAGAGGCGGTCCACCTGCGCGCGTTGTCGTGCCCGATGGTCTCGCCTCCCGAATTGCCCACCGAAAGTTACTTCTTACACATGACTTCCACCACCACGTCCCCGATCGCTGTCAACGACATCGGTTCGGAGGAGGAGCTGCTCGCCGCGATCGACGCGACGATCAAGCACTTCAACGACGGCGACATCGTCGAAGGTGTCATCGTCAAGGTCGACCGTGACGAGGTTCTCCTCGACATCGGTTACAAGACCGAGGGTGTCATCCCCTCGCGCGAGCTCTCGATCAAGCACGACGTCGACCCGGGCGAGGTCGTCAAGGTCGGCGACGACGTCGAGGCTCTCGTCCTCCAGAAGGAGGACAAGGAAGGCCGCCTGATCCTGTCCAAGAAGCGTGCGCAGTACGAGCGCGCCTGGGGCACGATCGAGCAGATCAAGGAAGACGACGGCGTCGTCACCGGTACGGTCATCGAGGTCGTCAAGGGTGGTCTCATCCTCGACATCGGCCTGCGCGGCTTCCTCCCTGCGTCGCTGGTGGAGATGCGTCGTGTCCGCGACCTGCAGCCGTACGTCGGCAAGGAGATCGAGGCCAAGATCATCGAGCTCGACAAGAACCGCAACAACGTGGTCCTGTCGCGTCGTGCGTGGCTCGAGCAGACGCAGTCCGAGGTTCGCACGACGTTCCTCAAGGAGCTGCAGAAGGGCCAGGTCCGCTCCGGCGTCGTGTCCTCGATCGTCAACTTCGGTGCGTTCGTGGACCTCGGTGGCGTCGACGGTCTCGTCCACGTCTCCGAGCTGTCCTGGAAGCACATCGACCACCCGTCCGAGGTCGTCGAGGTCGGTCAGGAAGTCACCGTCGAGGTGCTCGACGTCGACATGGACCGCGAGCGCGTCTCGCTGTCGCTCAAGGCGACGCAGGAAGACCCGTGGCAGCACTTCGCTCGCACGCACGCCATCGGCCAGGTCGTGCCGGGCAAGGTCACGAAGCTCGTCCCGTTCGGTGCGTTCGTGCGCGTCGAGGACGGTATCGAGGGTCTCGTCCACATCTCCGAGCTCGCCGAGCGTCACGTCGAGCTGCCCGAGCAGGTCGTCACCGTCGGTTCCGACATCTTCGTCAAGGTCATCGACATCGACCTCGAGCGTCGTCGCATCTCCCTGTCGCTGAAGCAGGCGAACGAGGACGGCGCTGCCGCCTCCGAGTTCGACCCGACGCTGTACGGCATGGCTGCGGAGTACGACGAGCAGGGCAACTACAAGTACCCCGAGGGCTTCGACCCGGAGACGAACGAGTGGCTCGAGGGCTTCGACGCGCAGCGTGAGAAGTGGGAGAAGCAGTACGCCGAGGCCCACTCGCGCTGGGAGGCCCACCAGGCCCAGATCGAGCAGGCCCGCAAGGACGACGCCGAAGCTGCGGCGTCCGGTGAGACCGCCCCGACGTCGTACTCGTCGTCGAACTCGGGCTCGAGCTCGCAGGGTTCGTCCTCCTCGTCGTCGAGCTCCAGCTCGAGCTCGGCTCCGGCCGAAGGCACCCTCGCCTCCGACGAGGCGCTGGCTGCTCTGCGCGAGAAGCTCACGGGCAACTGATCCACGCGATCAGCTGAGAGCCACGGCTCTCACCCGCTGAACGTCGGCCCCTCTCACTGCGGTGAGGGGGGCCGACGGCGTTGTCGGGGCACGGGTCGGTAGGCTGCGGGCGTGTCATCGACGAAGGTGCTTATCCTCGGCGGAACGAGTGAAGCCCGCGCTCTCGCAGCACGCCTCGACGAGCTGGGGATCGCGTTCGTCAGTTCCTTGGCCGGGCGCGTGTCGCGGCCAAGGCTGCCGGTCGGCGACGTCAGGATCGGCGGGTTCGGCGGCGTCGCAGGGCTGACGGCGACGCTGCGCGACGACCGCTTCACGCACGTCGTCGACGCGACGCACCCGTTCGCGGTCACGATGCGTTCCCATGCGGTGGCTGCCTGCGCGGCCGCCGACGTCCCGCTCGTGCGCCTCGCGCGCCCCGGTTGGCGTGAGCACCCGGATGCGCCCACCTGGCACTGGGTCAGCACCTACGCCGGCGCGCGGGCGCTCGTCGACGCGCAAGGGTGGCGTCGGCCGTTCGTGACCACAGGGCGTCAGACACTCGAGCACTACCGCGGTTGGGACGACAAGGCCGCGCTCGTGCGCATCGTCGAACCGCTGGACGTCCCCGCGCCGCCCGCGTGGACGGTGTTGCACACCCGCGGGCCGTTCGACGTCGACGCCGAGATCGCGACGATGCGGGAGCACGCCGTCGACGTCCTCCTGACGAAGGACTCCGGCGGCAGCTACACCGCCGCGAAGCTCACCGCAGCACGCGAACTCGGCGTCCCCGTCGTCGTCGTCGCACGGCCCGCGGCACCGGCCGGGCTGCGTGAGGTGAGCACGCTCGACGAGGTCGTGACGTTCCTGCGGAGCTGACGAGCGGGGCTGTTCCTGCGTTCTAATACGCGCGCGGTTCGGCTGTGCCGCACACGCGAACCGGTCAGTTCATCGTGCGACGCCGCGCGAGGAGACGCGCGCCGAGCGCGAGGACGAGGACCGTGCGTCCGACGCGTCGGGTGAGCCGTACCGCACGCGGGATGTCGGTGACGTCGACCGCGCGTCCGTCGCCGAGTTCACCGCGATGCTCGGTGCGACCGGCGTACACGTTCGTCCCGCCGAGGCGCACCCCGAGTGCGCCCGCGGCGG
>NZ_AEIQ01000006.1:0-9263 GCF_000152185.1 Dermacoccus sp. Ellin185
GAGGCCCTGGCCGCCCGCCTGCGCGGCGCCACCCCCGGCGAGGTCGCAGCCGACGCCGAGGCGCTGGCTGAGGCGCTGCCCGCCGCGTGCCGCCTCGACCCCGAGGCCGCCGCGAAGGCCGCCGAAGACGCCGAGTACGCCCGCTTCTTCCCCAACCACTGACCGACCGAAAGAGAGAACGCACTATGACTGTTTCTGCTGCGGAGTACCGCGCACGCAAGACGAGCAAGATCGACCTGGCGCCCCGAACCATTCCGGGCGGGACCCTCACCGAGATCGACACCCTCGTGGTGCAGCTGCGCGACGCAGGGCTGCCCGTGGGCGCTGGCATCGAAAAGTCGCTCGCGATCCGCAACGCCACGATGGGCGTGGCATCCTCGCCCGAGGATTACTACCCGGCCGACGTGCTGAGTCTCACGCCGGCCAAGGCCGTCGAGGCGATGCGAGCCTATGCCGTGGACCTGGCGACCGAGGCCGTCGACGTGGAAACGGTCCGCCCCATTGAGACGGCGCGCCGCCACCTCGAAGGGCGGCTGCAAGAGGCCGCGCAGCGTGAGCTGACGGCGAACTCCGGTGAGACCATCGCGGCCATGCAGGAGAAGGTCGAGGCCGCTTGGCAGGTCGTGACCAAGGCCGCGAGTCTGGGCATCACGCCCGAGACGACGGCCGAGCAGATCGCGACCGAGGGCACCGACGAAGAGCTCGCCGCCTATCGCGCCCTTCTCGAGGCGGTGCCGACGCTCACCCAGATGGCGCGCCTCCGAGTGCAGCTCGCCACCGTTGGCGGTGTTGGTGTCACGTCCGTGCCCGCGCTCAACATCATGGGCAAGGTCACGCGCCCCGAGCAGGTGCAGGGCTGGCAGAACATCTACCGCGGCGAGAGCGAGGTCGTGAGCATCGAGGAAGATTGGCGGGCGTACAGCGTCGGCACGGCGCCCGTCGCCCGCCTTGGTGCCGGCTGGCTCGACCTGGCCCTCGCCGGTTACTCGGTGAAGATCAACACCGCCGAGGAGGCCAAGGCCCTCGCCGACCTGATCTGACCCACCCGCGCCCGGCCCGCGTCTCCACCTCGAGGCGCGGGCCGGGTGCGCGCGTCGACCCCCCCACCCCCCACGGGGGCATCCCCTGACCCGCCACCGGTACCACCGCCGGTGAGGCTAACGGGGGTCTCTACGGGTCCCCAGCTTTTTGACACGTGACCATATCCACGATTTTGCCCGGAATGGCGCGGTTTCTGCCCGTGGTGGGCGATTCTGACCACCTCAACACTTAGGAGTGTCATGTCTCGCGGCCCTGGCCGGTGGCAGCGCGCCATTCTCGACAACCTCGCCGGCGCCGACTCGCTCGTGCTCGTGCATCGTGCCCGCTCGCATTCGGAGCGGGTGGCGATCCTGCGCGCGGCTCACGTCCTCGAGCAGCGGGGCATGATCCAGTTGGCGAGCGAAGTCGTGTGGGGCCGCCCGCACCTCGTCGCGTGGGCTGTTGCTGCGACGCCGCCCGAGTCGGTGCTCGTCGTCGGCAGGGACGGTAAGACGTACCGGCGGCCCGTCGTCGACGCTGCATGATGAACGCCCGTCGCCTTTCGAGGTGGCGGGCGTTTCGTCGTCTCAGGCAGTGCACGCTAGCCGTTACGTGTAGAGTGACGACTATGAACACTTATAAGCCGTGCGCAGTGTGCGAGCAGCCCATCGACGGCCCCGCGGTCGCCATCGACGTCCACCGCCGTCGCAACCGCCGCGAACGGGGGTGGACGGCGCGGGAAGCTGTGTGCCTCGAGTGCGTGGCGATGCCTGCGGATCGAACCGCCCTCGCCTACGTCGCCGGCAATGCGCACGTCGAATCATGGTGGCGGGAAGAGACGCCTGCGCCGTGCGCCGGCTGTGGCCGCCCGACCATCGTGCGCCCCGACGGTCGCCGCAAGGTCGTCGCGTGCTCGAGCGCATGCCGAACGGCCTCGTACCGCGAGAACAGTGCGGAAGCCGTAACGCGCGAGTGTGACGGTTGCAGAGCAGTTATCACGGGCCGCTCGGATCGCCGCTACTGCTCGCCCGCGTGCCGGCAGAAGGCGCACCGCCGTCGTAGCACGGCCCCGGAAGCGCAGACCGTCGCGCCCGTCGCTGTGGAGTTCGAGCCCGCGAAGGTGCCCGGCAAGTCGCGTGAGCGGTGCCGCCAGGAACAGACCGAGAGCATCCTCGATTGGGTGGAGACCGTCACCTCGTCCACCATGACCCCGCGGCCGCTCGCTCGCGCGGCATGGCTCGCCGCTCAGGTGGACGCCCGTATCGTGGCGCTGCTCGAAGATCACCTCGCCGAGGGTGGCACGTGGAGTTCGGCGGCCGATCAGCTTGGGTTGCCGCTGGGAGAGGTGCTGGCCCGGTATCAAGGGCGGGTGAAGGTGGGAAGCTCGGAGCGGTAAGGCGCGGAGCCCTACGGGCACAGAGGGTGCTTGTCCGACCCCCCCAGTCCGGTTTCCCAGTTTTTGCCGTTCGCCGTCGTCGGCCCACGCCTCATAGCCCCGCCTCGAATCGAGACGCGGCTACTCAGGAACCCCGGTGCGAGCATCTGCGCAGCTACTCGCGGGGCCACCCGTGCCGGTTCACGGGTGTTGCGAACAAATCACCGGGGGCGTTCGTGTTGGTGGTGCGGCTGATGCCCTGTCAGCGCCGCTGGTGTGGTGTCCAGAACTGGACACCTGGGGTACGCAATCAGTGCGTACCCCAAGGGTGTGCGTATTGCGCAGCCCCTTTCGTCGTCAGGTTTTTCGGGTGAAACACCCGCGGGGATCGGCGTGTGGTGCCTACCCTCACCGGGTCGCTCGATGCCCTAAGCAGTAGTTAGGTCATCGAGCGGCCTGGTGAAGGCCCCGACGCCTGGGGCGGTGCCCGGCGCCGGGGAGCGTTCACACCTGGGAGCGTTCACACCTGGGAGCCGGTGCCCCAGGCGATGCCTCGCCGCGGTTCCCCGCGGGGGGAGGTCGACCATGCTGCGTACTCGCCGACGTTGGCGGCGAAGTCGTCGAGCGCATCCTCAGCTCGTTTGACGAGGCGGAGCAGGGTGTCGGCCGGGAGGGTGTCCTCGTACTCGAGGCGCGTCACGGTGTCGTTGCCGTTGCGCCACTGCGTCAGTCGCGCGCATGCGCGGCCGCCGTCGACTCGTCCCGCGTCGCGTGGCTCGACTTGCACTCCCGGGGCGCCCAGCCGCTCGAGGCGCGCGGTGACGCGTGCCGCGTCGATGCGTCGTCGTTGCTCGTCGCGTTCGAGCAGGACGAGTTGACGGTCGAGGTCGCGCTGATCCCACGGGATTTCGCTTAAGGGCTGCGAGTCGGCGGGACGCTCGACGAGCACCAGTTGATCGGTACGGCGGCTGGTCCGCGCTCGGGGCTTGCCGGATGCTGTCAGGGCATCGACGGGGCGCAACGTCGCGCCCGTGTAGCTGCTCGTGCGTGCGACGCGCTCGACGATGTAGGTGAGTGCGCCATGCTCGAGGCGCACGACGTCGCCGGGGCGAATGTCGGGCATCGCCTCGTCGGGGATGAACCGCGTGTGCCTCATGCGGCCCACTCCTCGAGGGCGTCGGTAGTAGTGACACCCTTTTTCGTGGCGTCGCGAAGAAGGCGCGCGGGTTCGTCGGTACTCACGGATTCGTGAAGATCGGCCGGCGGCATCGTCTCGAAGTGGTGAATCCACATGAGCAGCGGCACGACGGCCATAGCAGCGAAGGGGGCGAGGTGGTCGCATAGCGCGCACCACGCGGCTAGGATCGTGTTCACGGTCAGACCTCCGAAGTCTGTTCGTCACGACCCCGGAGGCGGCAACCTCGCGGGGTCATTCTCTTGTCTGAGACGGTGCGGGGTTGCACGAAAGCCGCAAACGCAGCGGCCGTCTCAGCGAATATCGTTGCGCTGCAGTCGGTTACACCCGATTTCCCTGCATACGGTCGACATGCACATCGCCAAGCTGCGCCCCAAGCTGCGGGTCGCGACGGGCGGGCAGTGGCAGATCGAGACGGTGCGCGGCGCGGGCTTCGTCCTGACGCGGCGCGAGGGCGAGACCCTCGAGTCGGTGGGGGTGGGCCTCGCCCACCCGGCGACGCCCGCCTGACGACCGCGCCACGCGCGTGACGAATCCGCCGGATAATCTTGGCGCGTGAACCAACCCCAGCCCCATGCGCGCAACGCCGCCGAGCCGGACGCTGCGACGCCCGACACCCAGCCCGCCCGCGAGGCGCGCCGCGCGCCGGGCGGATTTCCCGTCGTCGGCATCATCGGCGGCGGCCAGCTCGCCCGCATGTGTGCCGGCCCCGCGGCCGAGCTCGCGCTGACGTTGTCCGTCTTCGCCGAATCCGACGACGCCGCAGCGGCACTCGTCGTCCCGCATGCGCCTGTCGGTGACTACCGCGACGCCGAGCAGGTGCGCGAGTGGGCACACGGGTGCGACGTCGTGACGTTCGATCACGAGCACGTGCCCGCCGACGTCCTCGCCGCCCTCGAGGCCGACGGCGTCGCGCTGCACCCGCGCCCGAGTGCGCTGCGCTTCGCCCAGGACAAGCTCGCGATGCGTCAGCGCCTCAGCGACCTCGACGTGCCGTGCCCCGCCTGGGCTCCCGTTTCCACGAGCGACGAGTTGAGCGCGTTCGGCGAACAGCACGGCTGGCCGCTCGTGCTCAAGACGCCGACGGGCGGGTACGACGGCAAGGGCGTCATGCTCGTGCGCACCCCCGACGACGCGGACGCGTGGTTCGCGCAGGCCGACGGTGCGCCGCTGCTCGCGGAGGAGGCCGTCGCGTTCGAGCGGGAGATCGCCGTCATGATCGCGCGCAGCCCGAGCGGCCAGGTCGCCGTGTGGCCCGTCGTCGAGACCGTTCAGGTCGACGGCATCTGCACCGAGGTCCTCGCCCCCGCACCCGAGCTGAGCGACGACGCCGCCGAACGCATCACCTCCGCCGCCATCAGGATCGCGGGCGAACTCGACGTCACGGGCGTCATGGCCGTCGAGCTGTTCGACCTCGGCGGTGACGAGTTCGTCGTCAACGAGCTCGCGATGCGCCCGCACAACTCGGGACACTGGTCGATGGACGGCTCGATCACCGGTCAGTTCGAGCAGCACCTACGCGCCGTCCTCGATCTGCCCCTCGGCGACACGCGCGCGCGGGCACCGTGGACGGTCATGGGCAACGTGCTCGGCGGCGAGTACGAGGAGTTGTACCCCACCTACAGGCACCTCATGGCGCGTGATCCCGGCCTCAAGATCCACCTCTACGGCAAGGGTGTGCGCCCCGGCCGCAAGATCGGGCACGTCAACGTCTTCGGCGACGACCTCGTCGGCCTGCGCGCACGAGCCCGCCACGCCTGTGACTACCTCCAAGGAACGGTGACCAAATGAGCGACGCGACCACCCCCGACGTGACGACGAACGCTGCGGGTTCGGCGACCCCGGCCACGAGCTCGACGAACCCCACGAGCGCGACGCAGCCGGCGAAGGCGCCCGTCGTCGGGCTCGTCATGGGCAGCAACTCGGACTGGCCGACGATGTCCGCGGCCGCCGACGTCCTCGACGAGTTCGGCATCGGGTACGAGGCCGACGTCGTCTCGGCGCACCGCATGGCGCACGAGATGGTCGAGTACGGCACCCGCGCCGCGGAGCGCGGCCTGCGCGTCATCATCGCCGGCGCCGGGGGAGCGGCGCACCTGCCGGGCATGCTCGCGTCGGTCACGACGCTGCCCGTCATCGGGGTGCCCGTGCCGCTGAAACACCTCGACGGCATGGACTCGCTGCTGTCGATCGTCCAGATGCCCGCCGGCGTGCCCGTCGCGACGGTCTCGGTCGGTGGTGCGCGCAACGCGGGCCTGCTCGCGGCGCGCATCCTCGGCGTCGGTGACTCGGACGAGGCGTGTCGCATCGCCGCCCAGATGATGCAGTTCCAGGCGAGCCTGCGCGACGAGGCCCACGCCAAGGGCGAGGCGCTGCGGCGCGAGGTCGCCGAACGTCAGGCCTGAGTGCCCCGATGTTGCCCGGGCCTGGCGGCGCCAGCGCCCCGAAACCCGGGCAACATCGACGGAGAGGGGCTGCCGCCGCGACGTACTGGCGGGTAGCATGCCGGTATGGCTGCTAACCCTGACTTCGACCTCTACAAGATCTCCGAGGAGCACGAGGCGCTCCGCGAGGCCATCCGCCCCGTCTGCGAGAACAAGATCGCGCCGCACGCGGCCGACGTCGACGACAAGTCGCGCTTCCCGCAGGAGGCCCTCGACGCCCTGATAGAGGCCGGCATGCAGGCGCCGCACGTGGACGAGCAGTACGGCGGCATGGGCATCGACGCCCTCGGCACGTGCATCGTCATCGAGGAGGTGGCCCGCGTCTGCGCGAGCTCCTCGCTCATCCCAGCCGTCAACAAGCTCGGCTCCATGCCCGTCATCCTCGGCGGCGGCGAGGAGATCAAGGCGAAGTACCTACCGAAGCTCGCCTCCGGTGAGGCGATGTTCTCCTACGGTCTGTCCGAGCGCGAGGCCGGTTCCGACACCGCGTCGATGAAGACGAAGGCCAAGCGCGACGGCGACCACTACGTCCTCAACGGCCAGAAGTCGTGGATCACGAACGCCGGCGAATCCGAGTTCTACACGGTCCTCGCCGTCACCGACCCCGACGGTGAGCGCGGGCGCAACATCTCCGCGTTCGTCGTCGAGAAGAGCGACGAGGGCTTCAGCTTCGGTGAGCCCGAGCGCAAGCTCGGCATCAAGGGTTCGCCGACGCGTGAGCTGCACTTCGACAACTGCCGCATCCCCGCCGACCGCATCGTCGGCGCCGAGGGCGACGGCCTCAAGATCGCGCTGCGCACCCTTGACCACACGCGTGTGACGATCGGTGCGCAGGCCGTCGGCATTGCGCAGGGCGCGCTCGACTACGCCGTCGGCTACGTCAAGGAGCGTCAGCAGTTCGGCAAGGCCATCGCCGAGTTCCAGGCCATCCAGTTCATGCTCGCCGACATGGCGATGAAGGTCGAGACGGCCCGTCAGATGGTCTACGTCGCGGCCGCGAAGTCGGAGCGTCAGGACGCCGACCTGTCGTTCTTCGGCGCCGCCGCGAAGTGCTTCGCCTCCGACGTCGCGATGGAGGTGACGACCGACGCCGTCCAGCTGCTCGGCGGCGCCGGCTACGTCAAGGACTTCCCCGTCGAGCGCATGATGCGCGACGCGAAGATCACGCAGATCTACGAAGGCACCAACCAGATCCAGCGTCTCGTCATGGGCCGTGCGGTCCTCAAGGGCTACTGAACCCAGCCCTGACGACGAGTGCGGGCCGCAGCTGACCTCAGCTGCGGCCCGCACTCGTCCTCCGTTCCTCGCGCTGCGGCGACGCACCGGTATTCGTGCGGACGGGGCGACCCGGCGTCCTGCCGGCCGCGTCACGGGGACGAGTGGCGTCAGTTGGAGACGACGAACCGCTTGTTCGAATGCCGGGGGTTCTCGAGCTCGTCGATGATCGCGACGGCCAGATCCTGGCTCGAGACGCTCACGCCGATCATGTGGTCGTCGGACGTCTCATAGTGGCCCGTGCGCTCGCCGGGGGCGAGGACGGGAGCGGGGGAGACAATCGTCCAGGTCGGTTCGGGCGAACCGTCCCGGAACATCGCGAGGGCCGTGCTCGCGGCCTCCGCCTCGGGACGGAAGTCGGCGGGGAAATCGTCGCCCTCCAGCAGCGGACGGTCGTTCGCGTCGAGCGAGCTACCGGCGCCGCCGACCATGAACAGGCGGGCCTCGAGCGGGGTCGCCGCAAGACGCTCGTGCGCCGCGAGCCACGCCTCGGCGCTCGTCGAGCGTGCGGGCGGCACCGAGACGACGACTGCGTCGACGTCCTTCGCGAGGCGGACGACGGCGTCCGTGTCCTCGATCGAGGCGACGACGTCACCCGCACCGGGCCGCGTCGACACGCTGACGATCTCGTGGCCGCGCGAGCGACCCTCGCTGACGATGGCCGAGCCGAGCATGCCCGTGGCCCCGAACACTGCGATCTTCATGGTGATCTCCTTCGTGGGGATGAATGACAGCACCAACCACCAGTTGGGGTGGATTGTTCCCCGCCGGCCGACGATGCGCCTCGTCGTCCCACCGCTCTCAGGGCGACACCGGCCGACGAGGCTGGCCCCACCCCGAGCGGGGTGAGGCCACCGTCACGAGGTTCAGTTCGCCGTCGTCTTCTTGACGAAGGAGGAGGTGTCGCCGTTCTCCTTGATGGCCTTGAACAGCTCGGCCGAACGCGTCGCGTCCCATTCGACGGCCTCGCCGGCGGGGGTGGGCAGCGCCGCGTTGCCGATGGGCACGACGACGGAGTTGCCGCCGTCTCCGGAGAACTTCTTGAGGTTCCACATCGTCTGCAGGCCCTGCATCATCGACATGCCCTTGTCGACCGAGAGCCCCTGCGCGCCCGATTCGCCGAGGCCCTTGAGCCTCCACGGCACGAGCAGGTTGGAGGGCGAGCTGATCTCCTTCATGAGCGCCGCGAGGAACTGACGCTGACGCTTGGCGCGCCCGAGGTCGCCCTCCGGGTCGGAATAACGGGCTCGCACGTACCCCAGGGCCGTCGGCCCGTCCATCTGCTGGCACCCCTTCTTGAGGTTGATGTGGGCCTTGGGGTCGTTCATGTCGCGGGCGACACAGATGTTGACACCGCCGACGGCGTCGACGACGGAGGCGAACCCGCCGAAACCGATCTCCATGTAGTTGTCGATGTGGATGCCGGTGTTCGTCTCGATCGTCTTGACGAGCAGCTGCGGGCCGCCGATCGAGAACGACGCGTTGATCTTGTTCTTCGCGTGCCCCGGAATGGAGACGTAGCTGTCGCGCGGGATCGACATGAGGGTCGGCTTGTCGCCGCCCGTGTGCAGGATCATGATCGAGTCGGTGCGCTGGCCCTCCGCGTCACCCGTGCCGAGCTTCTTCTTCTGCTCGGTCGTGAGGCCACTGCGCCCGTCTGATCCGACGATGAGCGTATTGTGGCCCGCGCCCGAATCGGCGAGGTGCTCCGAGGGGATCGCGTCGACCTTCTGCACCTTGCCCCACGCGGACATGCCGGCCCAGACGAGGCCGCCGACCCACAGCAGGAGCAGCACGAGCACCCCTGCGACGATCTTCTTGCCGCGCCCGAACCGGCCGCGTGGACGAGGCGGTTCCTCGCCCGAGTCGCCCGGCCCGCCGGGGCCACCCTGTGCGCCGGGGCCGCCCTGTCCGACGGGGCCGCCCTGTCCGACGGGGCCGCCCTGTCCGACGG
>NZ_AEIQ01000005.1:0-21640 GCF_000152185.1 Dermacoccus sp. Ellin185
CCGCCGCAGCGGCGGCGCGCAGCAACGTCAGGTGCCCGCCGTCGCGGCGCCCCGCGCCGAGGACGACCTCGCCGTCGTGCAGGTGCAACCCGTGCCCGAGCGACGTCAGCGACGGTCGGCGCGGCCCGACGCGCAACGCCCGGGCTCGCTGCGACTGGCCGGCCGCGCGCACGGCCGCGTCCGTCACGTACGTGATCGTGCGCGCCGCGTCGACGACGCGCGTCAGCAACTCGTCGCTGTCGGAGCACCCGAGCAGCGCCGCGACGGCGTCCTGATCCTGCAGGCTGAGCCGCTCCCGCCCCCGCCCGGTGACGACGTGCAACGCGTCGCGCACGTCGAGCAATTGCGCTCGGGCGCGTTCTGCGCTGGCGCGGTGAGGGTCGGCGAGCCACGCCGTCGTCAGCGCGCCGACGAGGCAGAGGTCGCGCAGGCCTCCCCCGGATTCCTTGAGGTCCGGATCAAGCGTCGTCGCGATGTCACCGAAACGCGCGTGCCGCGCCCGCAACGACTCGACGACCTCCGGCAGCCGCTTGCGCGCGGCACCGCGCCAGTCGGCGGCGATCGCCTGGCGTACCCCGGCGACGAGGACGTCGTCACCGGCCACGGACGCGATGTCGAGCATGCCGACCGCAGCGGCGAGGTCTGACGACGCGGCCTGGCGGCACTGCGCCAGCGTGCGCACGGAGTGGTCGAAGCGCACCCCTGCATCCCACAACGGGTACCACAGGGCGTCCGCGAGCTCGGTGATGCGTTTCGAGCCGACGCTGCGCCCGTCGTGCAGGAGGACGAGGTCGTAATCGCTCAACGGCCCCGCATCGCCCCGGGCCTGCGAGCCGACGACGGCGAGCGCCACACCGCTCTGACACTCGGGCAGCCCCGTCGCCGCACACGTATCGCGCCAGGCCTGTGCCATGAATGCATGGGCCGACGCCGCGAGCCGCTCCCGACGTGCGGGGCCCGCGCCGGGTTGCTCGAACTCGCGCGTGCGCGCGAGGTCGAGACGTGCGGCGTAGTGGGCGGACACGGCGCTCATGGCTGCATCGTCCTCTCTCGGAGGGCTGGGCGGGGGTTCTGCGCCGTCGATGGCTGGGGTTGTGCGTCTACGGCGACTACGACGGCTTGGCGCGCGGCGCGGTGCGCCTCACGACGCGGGACGGACGCCGACGAACGCCGGGCCGGCGATCCTTGCGCGGCGACGGCGTTCGTCAGGGTCTCGACCGAACCGGGGCGGCCGACCGTCACCGTCGGCACTCGGGCCACGAGGACTCGTGCGCCACGTCGTCGAGGCTCACGTCGTCGAGGCTCACGTCCCCGGGGCGCTCAGACCGCGGCAGCGCCGGTCTCGCCGGTGCGTACGCGCACGATGTCGTCGACGGGAACGGTCCACACCTTGCCGTCGCCGATGCGTCCCGTCTGCGCGGCACGCACGACGGCGTCGACGACGGCGGGCGCGTCGGCGTCGTCGATGACGACCTCGATGCGCAGCTTCGGCACGAAGTCGACGCTGTATTCGGCGCCGCGGTACACCTCGCTGTGGCCGCGCTGGCGGCCGTAGCCGCTGACCTCGCTCACCGTCATCCCGGCGATGCCAAAGGCCTCGAGGGCTTCCTTGACGTCGTCGAGCTTGAACGGCTTGATGATGGCGGTGACGAGTTTCATGCCTGCACTCCTCGCGGGTCGTTGTGTTCTGCGCCGGTGGTGCTGCCACCGAGGGGGCCGTGGCCGGACGGCAGCAGGCCGTGGCCGACGCGGGTACCGGAGGCGAACCCACCGAAATCGTAGGCGGATTCGGCGTGCTCGGCGGAGTCGATGCCCGCGAGCTCGTCGTCGTGGTCGATGCGCCAGCCCATCGTCGCCTTGAGGGCGAGACCGATGACGGCGGTGAGCACGCCCGTGAACGCGACGCAACCGAGCGCGATGACGATCTGCACGACCGTCTGCTCGTAGCCCTTGCCGTAAAGCAGGCCGTTCGTCGTCGACAGCAGGCCGGCGCCGATCGTGCCCCACAGGCCGGAGACGAGGTGGACGCCGACGACGTCGAGCGAGTCGTCCAGGTTGAACTTGAACTTCAGGCTGACGGCCAGGGCGCTGAGGATGCCGGCGACCGCGCCGAGAATGAGCGAGCCGACGGGGCTGAGCGCACCACAGGCGGGGGTGATCGCGACGAGACCGGCGACGACGCCGGAGGCGGCACCGATGGACGTCGCCTCACCGTCCTTGATCTTCTCGACGGCGAGCCAACCGATCATCGCCGCACACGTCGCGGCGGCCGTGTTGACCCACACGAGGGCGGCCGAACCGTCTGCGGCGAGCTCGGAACCCGCGTTGAACCCGAACCAGCCGAACCAGAGCAGACCGGCGCCGAGCATGGTCAGCGGCACGTTGTGGGGGCGCATGGGCACGCGGCCGAAACCGGCGCGGCGCCCGACGATGAGAGCGAGGACGAGGCCCGCCATGCCCGCGTTGATGTGGACGACGGTGCCGCCCGCGAAGTCGATCGGTGCGAACGTGGCCTTGCCGTCGGCCGAACCGAACATCGTCGCGGCGACTCCCTGGTCGGTGCCGCCGAGGAACCCGCCGCCCCACACCATGTGCGCGATCGGGAAGTACACGATCGTCGCCCAGATCGCGGAGAAGACGAGCCACGTCGAGAACTTCACACGGTCGGCGATGGCGCCGGAGATGAGCGCGACCGTCAGGCCCGCGAAGGTGAGCTGGAAGCCCACGAACGCGAGCTCGGGGATGTTTCCGTAGCCCTCGTACCCGAACGAGTTGAACACGTCGGCGACGTTGTGCAGACCGAACTTGTCACCCGGGTTCGCGATCAGCCCGGCGATGTCGTGGGTGCCGAACGACATCGAGTAGCCGTAGAGCACATAGATGATGCCGACGACGCCGAGGGCGCCGAACGACATCATCATCATGTTGAGCACCGACTTGGAGCGCGTCATCCCGCCGTAGAACAACGCCAGCGCGGGCGTCATCATGAGCACGAGCGATGCGCACACGAGGACGAATGCGGTGGCCGCATAGTCGAGTTTCGGGGCGGCCTCTGCCGCCAGAAGGTGTGCGTTCATGCTCAGTGATCCTGCCCTCGCCACGTTTCAGCATGCGGCTCGCGATGTTTCGCCTATGTTTCGGATGCGGCACTGACGTGAAATCGCGGTCACATCCTGAGGGTATGCACGCCATGTGAGACGTTTCGTGTCGAAGCGTGGACGCACGAGCGCCCACCGGCCGTGACGGCGGGTGGGCGCTGCGGGGCTCGAGCCCGGCCTGCTCAGTCGAGCACGGCGTTGACGTAGGCCTCCGGGTCGAACGGCGCGAGGTCGTCGGGGCCCTCGCCGAGCCCGACGAGCTTGACGGGCACGCCGAGCTCACGCTGGACGTTGACGACGATGCCGCCCTTGGCGGTGCCGTCGAGCTTCGTCAGTACGACACCCGTGACGTCGACCGCCTGGCCGAACACCTCGGCCTGACGCATGCCGTTCTGGCCGGTCGTCGCGTCGAGGACGAGCAGCACCTCGTCGATGGGGCTGCGCTTCTCGATGACGCGCTTCATCTTGGCGAGCTCGTCCATGAGACCGACCTTGTTGTGCAGGCGCCCCGCGGTGTCGAGCAGCACGACGTCGCACTCGTTCTCCTGACCGGCCTTGACAGCGTCGAACGCGACGGCGGCCGGGTCGGCGCCCTCCTTCTCGGAGCGAACGGTGGGCACGCCGACGCGGGCGCCCCACGTCTCGAGCTGGTCGGCTGCGGCGGCACGGAACGTGTCGGCCGCGCCGAGGATGACGTCCTTGTCCTCGGCGACGAGAACGCGCGCGAGCTTGCCGACGGTCGTCGTCTTGCCCGTGCCGTTGACGCCGACGACGAGGACGACAGCGGGTCGATCGCCCACACGGCTCGCCGCGATGCGGCGATCCATGTCGGGGCCGACCTGCGCGAGCAGTTCCTCGTGCAACCAGCCGGAGACGGTTTCCTCGTCCGTGGCACCGTGCACGGCGATGCGGCGTTTGAGGTTGTCGACGATCTGCGTCGTCGCCTCGACACCCAGGTCGGCCTGCAGCAACGTGTCCTCGACGTCCTCCCACGCCTCGTCGTCGAGGCTGCCGCCGGACAGCAAGGCGAGCAGGCCCTTGCCGAGCGCAGTGTTCGAGCGCGACAGTCGCTCACGCAGGCGCACCATGCGCCCACGGGCCGACTCGGGGCGCTCGAGCGCAGCCGGTTCGGGCGCGGGCGTCTCGTCGACGACGTCAGCGGGCTCGACGACCTCGGGGGCGGGCGCTTCATCGCGCGGTGCGTCGACGACGTCGGTCTGCGCGTGCTTCGCCGGGGTGGGCGCCGCCGACTTCGACGTGTCGATGCGCACACCCGAACTCGGCGTGTACTGCGTCTTCTTCGGTGGCGTGCGCGGAATCTCGACGGATTCCTCGCGCGCCGGAACCTTCGGAGCCTTGCGCGAACGGCTGCGGACGAAGGCCACGAGGCCCATGACAGCGGCGACGAGCGCTACGGCGACGACACCAAGAATTTCCCAGAGCTGATCCACGCCGCCATCATTGCAAACGGCACCGACAACCGCCCAACGAGGCGGCGACGGCACGCGTCAGCTGGGGATCAGGAGCGGCGGATCCGACCGCCGCGCTCGGCCGCGCGCTCGCCGTCCTTGACCGTCGCGGCGCGCGGGGCGGCTGGCGCGTGACCGACACGGAAGAGCTTCTCGCCACGCGTGGTGAGCACCGGACGGCCCGCCCGTCGCGCCGGCAGCGCGACGATGCCGACGACGAACGCCGCCAGAACGACGGTCAGCGTCATACCGAGCACGATCCAGAACACGAATCCTCCGAGGGGTGGGTGTGACGCGCGGATGGCACGTCGGGCGGGAGCGAGCGCATGAGGCCTGCTCCGCCACGATTGTTGCCGAACCGTCCTGACGGCGCCAGTCGACGCGCCTCAGGCGGCCCTCGCGTCGCACAACGGCCAGCGGCGCCGTCAGGACGCCTCGGCCGGCTCGGGTGCGACCCGCACGTCGGCGAGACGCTGTGAGACCACCGTCGTCACGCCGTCACCGCGCATCGTCACGCCGTAGAGGGCGTCGGCGACCTCCATCGTCCGCTTCTGGTGCGTGATGACGATGAGCTGGCTCGAGTCACGAAGCTCCTCGAACAGCGTGATGAGGCGGCCGAGGTTCGCGTCGTCTAGGGCCGCCTCGACCTCGTCCATGATGTAGAACGGGCTCGGGCGCGCCTTGAAGATCGACACGAGCAGCGCAACGGCGACGAGGGAGCGCTCGCCGCCGGAAAGCAGCGACAACCGCTTGATGCGTTTGCCCGGCGGGCGCGCTTCGACGTCGAGGCCCGTCGTCAGCATGTTCTCGGGGTCGGTCAGAACGAGCCGCCCTTCACCGCCGGGGAACAGGCGGGAGAAGACGCCTTCGAACTCGCGCGCCACGTCGTGGAACGCCTCGGTGAAGACCTGCTCGACGCGCGCGTCGACCTCGCTGACGATGGACAGCAGGTCCTTCTTCGAGCCGCGCAGGTCGGCGAGCTGCTCGCTGAGGAACGTGTGCCGTTCCTCCAGGGCCGCGTACTCCTCGAGGGCCAGCGGATTGACCTTGCCGAGCTGCTTGAGGTCGCGTTCGGCCGTGCGCAGCCGCTTCTCCTCCAGGGCCCGCTCGAACGGGCGGCTCGCGACGGGCTCAGGACCGCTCGGGGGGCCGCCGTCTGCGTCGTCGCCCTCGCTCCCCTGCCCTGACGGAGCGCGTCCCGACGATGCCTGGGTGTCGGCCTTTTCGCCGGCGGTCATACCGGCGCGGGCCTGGAACAGCGTCACCGGCAGATGCGGCCCGAATTCTTCGACGAGGACGTCAGGGTCGATGCCGAGTTCCTCGACCGCCCTCGTCTCCAGCGCCTCGATGCGCAGCCGCTGCTGAGCGCGCGCCATCTCGTCGCGGTGGACGGAGTCGGTGACCTCGCGCAGTTGGTCGCTGCATTCCTGCAGGCGGACGCGGGCGGCGCGCAACGCCCCGTCCCGAGTCGCCTTGCTTGCCTGCTCGGCGTCACGCGCCCGGGTCACCTCATCGCGCGCGCGATGCACCTGCTCGCGTGCCAGTTCGGCGGCCCGTTCGACGGCCTGCGCCAGGGCTGCGGCCTCCCGACGTCGGACGCGGCGCGCCTGCGCCCGTTCGCGCGCGGCGACCTCCGAGCGTGCGGCGGCCTCGAGGGATTCAGCGCGCCCAGCGATCGCGCGGACTCTTTCCTGAAGCGTGCGAAGCGTCAGACGTTGCTCGGTCTCCTGCTCGCGCGCCGTCGCGGCGAGCGTCGCCAGACGGTCTCGTTCGGCGACGGACGGTTCGCTCTCACCCGGTTCGGCCTGCGCCTCGTCGAGACGCATCTCGAGTTCCATGAGCTCTTCACGGTTCGCATCGAGCGCGACGCTCGCCTGCTCGATCGAGTCGTTGATGCGGTCACGCTCGCGGGAGGCCGCGGCGATCGCCTGATGGTGACGCGCGAGCGCCGCCATGAGTTCCTCGATGCGCGCGTCGTTCTCGGCGAGCGCCGCCGCAGCATCGTCCGCCGCGTCCTGCGCGGCCGCGAGTGGCTGCGTCAGGGCTTCCAGGGCGTTTTCCGCGTTCTGCTCGGCGTCGGCTGCGATCTCCGCGTCCCGGACGGCCTGCTCGTGCGCCGCGCGCACCTCGAGGCGGGAGCGCCCAGGGCGGCCCCCACCACGCACCGCGGTGGGTTCGTAGACGTCCCCGTCGAGGGTGACGGCCCGCGCACCGGCGTGGACGAGCGCGAGCGCGCCGTCGGCGTCGGGAACGATCGCGAGTCGGTCGACGAGGACGTCGAACGCGCTCTGCATCGTCGCCGGTACGCTCGCGACGTCGCGCACCCAGACGCCACCCTCGGGAAGGGTCGGCCAGTCGTGGGTCGTGACGTCGTGCGGCGCGTCTCCCGCGACGAGGAGAGCGACGCGGCCGCCGTCCTGCGCTCGCAGGGCGGCGAGCAGAGCTGCGGCGTCGGTGTGGGAGTCGACGAGCAGGGCCTCGGCAGCCCACCCCAGAGCGAGCGAGACGCCGGCTTCGTGACCTGGCTCCACCTCGAGGCGGCTGACGACGTCGCCGAGCACGCCCGGCGCTTCGGCGGGGAGGTTCTCGAGCCCCGCCGTGTCGGAACCGAGCGTCTCATCGAGCGCCTGCGCGCGTGCGGCTGAGGCGCTGCGGCGTTGGGCTGAAGTATTGCGTTCGTCGCGCAGCACGCGACGACGTTCGAGCAGGGCAACGTGATCAGCCCTCAGCTTCTCCGCAGCATCATTGAGCGCCGCTTCGGCGGCTTCCGCGTCGCGCAGCGCCTCCTCGAGAGGCGCCAGCTCCTCCTGGGCCTGGGCCACTCGCGTCGCGGACTCCCCGATGCTGGCGCGCAACCGCGCGAGTTCGGCCTCGCCTGCTTCCACGCGTGAACGCCGAACCTCGACCTGACCGTGAAGCTTGGCCAGACCCTCGCGTCGATCTGCGGCTGCCCGCGCGATCCGCACGAGTCGCTGCTGTTCGACCTGATGTTCACGTTCAGCCTTCTCGCGCACCTCGACGGCGGCGTCGAGCGCCTCCTGGGCTCGCTCGACCTCGGCCTGCAGCTCCAGCTCTTCCCCCCGGACCCGTTCGGCCTGACGCCGCAGCTGCTCGGGATCCCGGCCCGAACCGGGCGTCTCGTCCTGCGCCGCCGTCAGCGAGGTGGCTCGTTCCGCGGCGAGTCGGCGCGTCGAATCGAGTTTCTCCTCCAGTGACAACAGCGCGTACCACTGCGACTGCAGCCGTTCGAGCACCGGAGCGCGGGCTGCGATCTCGGCCTCGATCTCCTCGACGCCGGCCTTCGCGGCGCGCACCGCGTCGTCGAGTTCGGCGCGACGCCGCACCATCGCCTGTTCGTCCGCGACGTCGGCCTCGAGCCGCGCGCGCTGCTGGACGAGGTCGTCGGCGAGCAGCCGCAGCCGTGCGTCACGCACCGTCATCTGGATGGCTTGCGCCCGACGCGCCGTCTCGGCCTGGCGTCCCAGCGGCCCGAGTTGGCGGCGAACCTCGGCCGTCAGGTCGGCGACGCGCGTGAGGTTGGCCTCCATGCCGTCGAGCTTGCGCAGCGCCTTCTCCTTGCGACGGCGGTGCTTGAGCACGCCGGCCGCTTCTTCGATGAACCCGCGACGTTCCTCGGGCGTCGCGCGCAGCACCGCGTCGAGCTGGCCCTGGCCGACGATGACGTGCATCTCCTTGCCGATGCCCGAGTCGCTCAGCAGCTCCTGGATGTCGAGCAGTCGGCACGGCGTGCGGTTGATCGCGTATTCGGAGCCGCCGCCGCGGAACATGGTGCGGCTGATCGTCACCTCGGTGTAGTCGATCGGCAGTGCGCCGTCGGAGTTGTCGATCGTCATCGTCACCTCGGCGCGCCCGAGCGGCTGGCGCCCGGAGGTGCCGGCGAAGATGACGTCGTCCATCTTGCCGCCGCGCAGGCTGCGAGCACTGCCCTCGCCCATGACCCAGGCGAGCGCGTCGACGACGTTGCTCTTGCCGGAACCGTTCGGACCGACGATGCAGGTGATGCCCGGTTCGAGGACGAGGTTCGTCGCCGACGCGAACGACTTGAACCCCTTGAGGGTCAGCGACTTGACGTACACGGCGCGCGGTTCAGGCCGTCGGCTGCGGCGCGCCGGCGGCGGCCGTGTCGCGCGCCGTGAGGACGAGCGGGCCCTCGGCGGTGATCGCGACGGTGTGCTCGGAGTGCGCGCCACGGGAACCGTCGACGCTGCGCAGCGTCCACCCGTCCCGGTCCTGGATGATCTGGTCGGTTCCCGCCATGAGCCAGGGCTCGATCGCGATGACGAGGCCAGGCTTGAGCTTGAGGCCGCGGCCTGCACGACCGTCGTTGGGCACGTGCGGTTCGCCGTGCATCGTGCGGCCGACGCCGTGGCCGCCGAACTGCGTGTTGACGCGGTATCCGGCGCCTGCGCAGACGTCGGCGATGGCGGCCGAGATGTCGCCGAGCTTGTTGCCGGGCTGCGCGGCCGCAATCCCTGCGGCGAGGGCTCGCTCGGTCGTGTCGATGAGGCGCAGGTCGGCCTCGCGCGGCGTGCCGACGACGAAGGAGATCGCCGAGTCGCTCACCCAGCCGTCGAGTGATGCGGCGAAGTCGACGCTGAGCAGGTCGCCGTCCTTCAGGGCGTAGTCGTGCGGCAGGCCGTGCAGGACGGCGTCGTTGACGCTCGTGCACAGCACTTTGCCGAACGCGCTCGCGCCGAAGCTCGGGTGGTAGTCGATGTAGCACGACTCCGCACCGGCGTCGGTGATCATGCGGTGCGCCAGGGCGTCGAGTTCGAGCAGGTTGACGCCGACGTCGGCGGCCTCGCACAGGGCGGTCAGGACGGATGCGACGAACGCCCCGGCGGGCTTCATCTCGTCGATCTCTCGGGGCGTACGCAGTTCGATCACCCGACTACGGTAGTGCAGCCCGCGCCCGGACGCCGTCGAGCCTCGCGAAGCGTCAGCGGTAGATCGTGTCGCGACGGCCTGTCGCGACGACGAGGATGACGACTGCATTCGTCACGGTTGCCGCCTTGTCGGTCGAGGTGGCCGGATGAACGTGGGGATCGGCCATTCGGGATCGATTCCTCGCGCGGCACGAACCGGCTTGGCCCAGTCGTCCGGGTCGCACATCTGTCATGCCACTTCGTCCGTCGCGATCTTGGCAAGCAGGCGGCGAACGACCGATCTCATGGATCTCGACAGGGCGACCTCCTGCCGATCGGTGCAGACGAGCAACGTCACTGCGTCCTGCAGATGACGCTCGCGGCTCGCTCCGGGAAGGAACTTAGCCCAGCTCTTGAGTGCCAGAGCGGCGGGAAGATCCGGCAGACGTCCCCCACTCGCATGGGCGATCTGACGCGCCGCCATCCGGCGGAGCCGAGCCTTCAATCGTGACCTCTCGGATCCGCGGAGCTCAGCGGTAGCGCCCGACGTGAGAAGGTCGAGCGCCGCATTTCGGCCCGCCTCGTTCCACATGCGCCCCCGTGCGGCGACGTCGTCCTGCGCGATCCCGTCGCGTGGGACGTCGACATCATCGCCGGCTTCCGCAACGACCCCGCAGTCACACAATGGTTGATCGTGACGGAGGAAAGCCCGCAGAACTGGGACGCCGCTGGATGGGGGTCGCGGCGAGCGAGTCGGACTTCGCGCGCATCGCGGAGGTCGCCGGCATCGGAGCGCGTGCGGTGATCGACCCGTTGTTCAGGAACGGTTCATCGTCCGGGGCGGCTTCTGGCACGTCGGGCAGAAGTGCGACGAGCGGTTCATGAACTGCTCCCTGACGATCAGCGTGCCGCAGCGGCGGCACGGCTTGCCCTGCTGGCCGTAGGCGTCGAGAGAGCGATCGAAGTAGCCGCTCGCACCGTTGACGTTAACGTAGAGGGCGTCGAAGCTGGTGCCGCCATGATCGAGCGCAGAACGCATGACGTCCTGCGCCGCCGTGAGCACGCCGATGAGCTGCGTCTTCGTCAGCATGCGCCCCGGGCGTCGACCGTGCACCTGCGCGCGCCACAGCGCCTCGTCGGCGTAGATGTTGCCGATACCGCTGACGATGCCCTGATCGAGCAGCATCCGCTTGATCGCGACATCCTTGCTGCGCATGAGCCGCGCGGCGGCGCCCGCGTCGAACGCCTCCTCGAGCGGGTCAGGCGCGATGTGCGCGATCGACGCGGGCACCTCGCGCCCGTGCGCCACCGTCAGGTCGTCGAGGAACAACCCGCCGAACGTCCGTTGGTCGACGAAGCGCATCTGCTGGGCCGATGGTTCCGAGCGCGGCCTCTCCGATGCGTCAGTCACCCCCGGCGCATCCACCGCCTCACCCGAGCCAGCGCGCTCCCCCGACTTCCTGGGCGGCGAGAGCTTCACAGGCGCCGACAGGTCGAACACCGCATGCGCATGCTTCTCCAGCGGCGAGTCGGCGCTCTCGACGAGCACCTGTCCACTCATGCCGAGGTGGATGACGAGGGCGTCGTCGGCCACCGCACCCTCGCGCCGGTCCAGCGGCACCGTCGCGTCCGCCGAGCCATCAGAACCAGGCGCGGCGTCTTCGAACGTCATCCACAGGTACTTGCCGCGCCGTTGGGCCGACGCTACCCGTCGTCCGAGCAATGCGTCGGCCAGATGCTGCGGCCCCGGCAGGTGACGGCGTGCGACGCGCGAGCCCGTCACCCGGGACGTGACGAAGGCCCGGCCGACCACGTGGTCGTCCAGGCCTCGTCGTACGACTTCCACCTCGGGAAGCTCAGGCATGCGCACCGTCCGTGACGGCGACCGCGTCCGCCTCGTCGCATACGACGTCACCGCCGGCCGAACCGGCGTTCTTCGCCGCTTCGTCGCGCAGGCTCACCCACGCGTTCTCGGCGGCGATCATCTCGGCCGACTTCTTGTTGCGCCCCGTACCGGCACCGAGGGTGCGCCCGTCGACGAGGACGGTCGCGGTGAAGACCTTGTCGTGATCCGGCCCTTCACCCTCGACGACGTACGTCGGCGCACCGAGACCGGCCGCAGCGGTGGCCTCCTGCAGCGACGTCTTCCAGTCGAGCGCGGCACCCATCGTCGACGATCGGTTCATCAACGGATCGATGAGGTGGTGGACGATGCGTCGCCCCGCCTCGATGCCGCCCGAGAGGAACACCGTGCCGATGACGGCCTCCGTCGTGTCGGCGAGGATCGAATCCTTGTCGCGCCCACCCGTGGCGAGCTCGCCACGCCCGAGCAGCAGGTACTCCCCCAGCTCGAGACCGCGCGCGACCTCAGCGAGGGCCCGCGAGTTGACGACCGCCGCCCGCTGCTTCGCGAGGTGCCCCTCCGGCGCGTCGGGCTGATCCGTGTACAGCGTCTCGGTGACGACGAGGCCCAGCACGGCGTCGCCGAGGAACTCCTGGCGCTCGTTGTGCGGAATGCCGCCGTTCTCGTACGCGAACGAACGGTGGGTCAGGGCGCGACGAAGCAGCGACTCGTCGACGTCCACACCCGAAACCTCAGAGAGGATTCGGACGAGGTCGCCGACGGGCCGCTGCGACACGTCAGCAGCTGACCGCTTCGAAGACTTCTTGCCCACGGTCTGCGAACGGCCGATCAGGCCTGATGCTCGGTGCGCTCCGCTGCACCGTAGTGGCGGCCGTTGTACGTACCGCACGCCGGGCACGCCATGTGCGACTGCTTGTTGGCACCACACGCGGGGCACGCCTGCACGGCGACGGGCGTCGCCTTCCAGTTGGCTCGGCGCGAGCGGGTGTTGGCGCGGGACATCTTCCGCTTCGGGACAGCCACGTCAGTTCCTCTTCTCGTCTTCTGCCGATCCAGCCTCGGTCAGGTTGACCAGGGCCGACCAGCGGGGGTCGATAGCTTCGTGATGGTGATCGGGGTCGTCGTCGAGTCGTGCACCGCATTCGGAGCACAACCCGAGGCAGTCCTCGTGACACACCGGTTGGAACGGCAGGGTGGGCACCACAGCGTCCCGCAGCACGGGCTCGAGGTCGGCGTCGTCGCCATCGAGCTCGTGCAGTTCGTCCTCATCATCGCCGCCTGCCACCTCGCGGTGGTGCGCAGCACGATCGGCGTAGACGAACAGCTCCTGAAAGTGGACGTCGACCGGGTAGGTCACGTCCTCCAGGCACCGCACGCACGCGCCGGTTGCCGTCGCCTCGACCTCACCGGTGATGAGGACTCCTTCCATCACCGATTCGAGACGCAGGTCGAGCCCGACGGGCTGACCCTCCTCGATGCCGATGACGTCGGTACCGAAATCTGCCGGAGCCTCGACGTCGCGGTGGAGGCGCAGCGAATTTCCGGGTCGACGACCGAGCTCCCTGGTGTCGAGCACCAGCGGGCGGCGGGAATCAGCCTGGGTCATTACCTTGCACTCTTCGTCGGTCGAGAACTTCGAACATCTTTCGGCCACAGCGATGGCGTAGGCCGACGTGCAAGTCTACGCCGCGGGCGCGCACTCTCCCAAATCCCAGAATGTGCGGGCCTGCGCAGGTCAACGCGACGCGCCGACACGCTCGAGCAGCGGGCCGATGACGGGCTCCGGAACCATGCCCGTGACGTCGCCGCCGAGGCCCGCGACCTGCTTGATGAGCGAGCTCGACAGGTGATCCATGCCCGGGTTTCCGGGGATGAACACCGTCTCGAGACCCGATAGCGCGCGGTTCATCGTCGCCATCGGGGTCTCGTAGCTGAAGTCGGTCTCCCCGCGGAGCCCCTTGACGACGAGCGGTGCGCCCAGCTCACGGCACACGTCGACGAGCAGCGTGTTGGCGTAGGCCGCGGCACGGACGTTGTCGAGATGCGCGACCGAGCGCTCGATGAGGTCGACGCGCTCGTCGGCGCTGAATGTCCCCTGCTTGTCGGGGTTGTGCAGCACCGTGACGACGACGTCGTCGAACAGCGCCGCGCACCGCTCGATGACGTCGAGGTGTCCCAGCGTCAGCGGGTCGAACGAGCCGGGGCAGACGCACGTCGTCATGATGTGACCTTCGCGATGTCCTCGGGCGTACCGGTGACGACGATCTCGGGCACGACCTGATCGAGCGTCGCGACGACGGCCTCGACGTCGTCGGGCTCGGGCGCGTCGTCCTGGGCGAGCTCGGCGAACCACATCGTCGTCTCCCCGTAGACGCGCGGCTCCCAGGCCTCCAGGCGCGGGTGCCACGTCGGCTGCGGCGAACGCGACGAGCGTTCGACGACGACGAGAGCGCGCTCGGCGAGCCACTCCCGCTCGACGAGCAGGTCGATGGCCTGCCGCAGCTGCTCCTCGCTCACGCTGTACGGCGGGTCCATGAGCACGAGCGCGGCCTTGACGCTCGGCGGGCCCTCGAGAAACTTCTCGACGGCCTGCGTCACGACACGCACCGGCGAGAACCCGAGGTTGCGCACGTTCGTGCGGATGACGGTCGCGACGCGGCGGTCGACCTCGACGAACGTCGCGGACGCGGCGCCGCGGCTGAACGCCTCCAGCCCGAGCGCGCCGGAGCCCGCGTACAGGTCGAGCACGTCCGCGCCGAGCATCGCACCGAGATGCTCCAGCCGGGAGAACAACGCCTCACGGACGCGGTCGGACGTCGGGCGGGTGCCCGCTCCGGGGGGCGTGTCGAGCCTGCGGCCACCGGCGGAGCCGGCAATGATGCGCGTCATCAGCTTCTTTCCAGAAATTCGGCCTGCGACGCGTCCACGCGGGCATGCGCGGCCTGCGCCAGCAGGGGATGCTCGGTCAGAGACGGATCCGCTTCGACGATGGCGGCGGCCTCGGTGCGCGCGGCCTCGATGACGGCGAGATCGGACGCCTTCGTC
The DNA here is from genome assembly GCF_000152185.1 of Dermacoccus sp. Ellin185. Lineage (NCBI taxonomy): Bacteria > Bacillati > Actinomycetota > Actinomycetes > Micrococcales > Dermacoccaceae > Dermacoccus > Dermacoccus sp. Ellin185. The sequence goes on from NZ_AEIQ01000005.1 coordinate 14,363, forward strand.
AGCTCCAACCAGTCGAGAGACGATCGCCGTCCGCTCTGCGCGGCGCCGAGCACGTCTCCTTCCCGTCTCAAGTCTAGATCCAGATCGGCGATGGCGAATCCGTCGTTGGTCTCCGCGACGCGCCGCAGACGCTCGAGCGTGTCGGGGTTCTCGTTGCGTGTCACGAGCAGGCACAGCCCGCCGTGCTCGCCTCGCCCGACGCGTCCGCGCAGCTGGTGCAGCTGCGACAGGCCGAACCGGTCCGCGTCGACGATGACGATCATCGACGCGTTCGGCACGTCGACGCCCACCTCGATGACGGTCGTCGCGACGAGCACGTCGACCTCGCCGGCGCCGAAACGGCGCATGACGTCGTCTTTCTCCTCGGCGGGCAGCCGGCCGTGCATGAGACCGATCCGCAGACCAGCGAGCGCAGGCAGGCGGCGCATCTCGTCGATGAGGTCGACGACGCCGATGGGGCGCGCCGCGGCATCGCCCTCCCCGGCGCCATGAGCGTCGGGCCCGTCGACGAGGCCCGGCGCGACCGGCTCGCTGCCGTCACCGATGCGTCCGGCGACGACGTAGACCTGACGCCCGGCGGCGCACTCCTCCGCGATGCGCTCCCACACCCGGTTCATCCACGACGCGACGTGCGTCGGCACGACGTGCGAGACGATCGGCGCACGCCCACGTGGCAGCTGACGAAGCGTCGAGACGTCGAGGTCGCCGAACGCCGTCATCGCGACGGTGCGCGGGATCGGCGTGGCCGTCATGACCAGCACGTGCGGCGGGCGGTGCGCCTTCGAGCTGAGCGCCGCGCGCTGCTCGACGCCGAAGCGGTGCTGCTCGTCGACGACGACGAGACCCAGGTCGGCGAACTCGACATGCTTCTGCAGCAGCGCGTGCGTGCCGATGACGATGCCCGCCTCGCCCGAGACGATGTCGAGCAGCGCCTGCGTGCGCGCCGAGGCCGACATCGAGCCGGTGAGCAGCGTGACGCGGGTGCCGTCGTCCGCGCCGCCAAGGCGTCCGCGTTCGGCGAGCGGGCCGAGCATCGCGCGCATCGAGGCGGCGTGCTGGGCAGCGAGCACCTCCGTCGGCGCGAGCAGTGCGGCCTGCGCGCCCGAGTCGACGACGGCGAGCATGGCGCGCAACGCGACGAGCGTCTTGCCCGAACCGACCTCACCCTGCAGCAAGCGGTGCATCGCGACAGGCTCGGCCAGGTCGCGCGCGATCTGCTCCCCCACCTCGCGCTGGCCCTCGGTGAGCTCGAACGGCAACGTCGCATCGAAGCGTTCGAGCAGACCGCCGGGCTTCGCAACGCGCGGTGTCGACGGCTCGGAGCGCGCCTCGTGGCGCCGCTGGGCCAGCACGATCTGGGTGGTGAACGCCTCGTCGAACCGCAGCCGCTCACGCCCCGCCTGGACGTCGGCCATGCTCGCCGGCAGATGCAGGCCGCGGTAGGCGCGGGTCGTCGTGACGAGACCGTGACGCGCGCGCAGCGGCTCGTCGAGGGGGTCGGGGATCTCGCCGAGCGCGTCGAGGACGGTGCTGATCGACAGGGTGAGGTTGAGGTTGGTGATCTTCTCGACCTGCTTGTAGACCGGCACAACGCTGCCCGGATACACGCTCATGTCGGCGTCGTCCATCAGCGTGTACTGCGGGTGCGACAGCTGAAGCTGCTTGTTGAACAGGCCGAGCTGGCCGCTGAACAGCGCGCGTTTGCCCGGGCGCAGGACGCTGTAGTGAGGCTGCGCACTGAAGAACGTGACGGCGGCGCGGCGGCCCTCGTCGTCGACGATGACGGCGTTCGCCATCGAACCCTTGCGCGTCTGCATGCGTCGTTGCGTCATCGTCTCGACGCGGGCGGTGAGCACGACGTGCTCGCCGAGTTCGAACTCACCGAACGTGCTGCCGGCGTGCGCGTCGATGTAGCGGCGCGGGAAGTAGTCGAGCAGGTCGCGCACCGTCACGAGGTCACGCGCCTTCGCGAGCTTCCTCGCGCCGGATCCGAGGACGGCGAGCAGTGGCGAGTCGAGCGTCACCTCACCCATGGGTCACCTCCATGAGGACGAGCGAACCGGCATCGAGACGCAAGACGTCGATGCTGCCGCCGTCACCGACGCGCGTGCGAGCGAGCGACAGGAACTTCTGCGCGGCACTTTCGTCGGCGCCGGGCGCGAGGCACACGAGCACCGACTCGGCGCCGGGGAGATGCAGACGGGCCAGGTCGCGCGCGGCCCGCCACGAGTCGGCCCGCAGGAATTCGACGTCGTCACCTGGGTCGTCGTCCTCCCAGACGGCGGCTTGCTCGCCCTCCCAATCACCGAACGGCGAGGCTGCATCGTCGAGTCGTTCGAGCAGCGCGAGGAGGTTGCTCGAGCGCGCGCCGTCACCGGCGTCGACGTCCGCGAGAACGTCACCGGCTGCGTGGCCCCACGGCGCTCCCGGCTCCCGCGAATCGCGCGTCTGCGCACCGAGGGCGAACGCGTAGGCGCGCACCGCCTCGTCGCGCGCGGCGACGAGCAAGGGTTCACACCCCGGCAGCGGGCCGTCGAAATGCGTCATCGTGACGGCGCTGATCGTCGCGCGCTCACGCATGACGGAAACGGCCGTCAAGGGCTCGTCCGTGTGCAGGTGGACGCGATGCAGCCGTTCGTCGCCCGCGACGACAACCGAATCGCCCCACCGCGCGAGCACGTCACGCAGCGCCGAGGCGCCCTCGTCGTCGAGGCCCTCGGCGACGCACACGACCTCGAAGGCCGGGCCACCCGCGGCGACGTGGCAGCCCGCGTCCTCCTCCAACGACGTCGTCCGACGCGCGTCGAGCCACGAGCGGGTGTTCGTCCGGGGCAGGCCCCCCGCACCCGAGGCGACGCGGTCGAGGGCATCGAGGACGAGCAGCAGACCCGCACCCCCGGCGTCGACGACGCGCGAACGCACGAGCGCCTCCAACTGTGCGGGCGTCGCGTCCAACGCCTCCTGCGCAGCCTGGTGTGCCGCCCGCGCCACCTCGGCGGCATCGGCCTCGCGTCCTGCGCCGGCCGCCTCGTCGACGCATCGACGGGCGGCGAGGGCCGCGGCCTGCGCGACCGACAGGATCGTGCCCTCCACCGGTTCGCCCACCGCCCCGCGGGCGCAGGCCGAGGCGGACCCGAGCGCCTCCGCGAGGCCCGGACCGTCGAGGCCGACCTCGAGGACGGCGGGATCGGCCAGCAGCACGCGGACGAAACCGCGCACGTATTCGGAGAGGATGACGCCGGAGTTGCCCTGCGCCGCCCGCGTCATGCCGGTGACGAACGCCTTGGTGCGCCCACGCGGCGCGTCGTCCGAACCGGTCTGTGAGAGTGCGACGAAGCCCGCTTCGAGGCTGGCGCGCATGTTGGTGCCGGTGTCGCCGTCGGGCACGGGAAAGACGTTGAGCGCGTTGAGCGTCGACTCCGCCGACGACAGTTCGACGCGTGCGGAGACGAGGGCGCGGGCAAGGTCACGCGCACTCAGGCATTGCGTCATGCACCCTCCTGCCTCTCGCTCCGGCGACCGCCGCGGGCGTCTCCCGCGAGACGTGAATCGTCATCGCGGCATGTCACGAGTACCTTGGCACACGGGTCTGACAACCTCGGCAGGACGGGGTGAAAAGCCGTCCGCGCCACTCCGGGCGGACGCCCCACGCACGGCGAACCGGCGACGCTCGGGCGGCTCCCCATGCGGCGCGCCGCGCTCGACCGGCCGGCCTCCAAGCACCCGACCGCGGCGCCGTTTTGATCCCACCCGCTGCCTCCGGCTATGCTGTGCAGGTTGCCCCCATGACATCACGCGCATCATCTCGACGCTGCGGATCGATGGGGGCGAGCGAGACCGTCAGGTCTTGCGCGAAGCAACCGAAGGGCATCCGCCCGAACACATCGACTTCAGGAGAAACCGTGGCTGCCACCTGCGACGTCTGCGGCAAGGGACCGGGCTTCGGTCACAACATCTCGCACTCCAACCGCCGCACGAAGCGTCGTTGGAACCCGAACATCCAGCGCGTTCGCGCCCTGGTCGGCGAGGCTGGCGTGACCCCGAAGCGTCTCAACGTCTGCACCTCCTGCCTCAAGGCAGGCAAGGTCAAGCGCTGATCTCGGCACTTGTTCGAAAAACCCGGCTTCGGCCGGGTTTTTTGTTGCCTGCTCGACGCCCGCGAACCGACGAATCCCCGGCCTCCTCGAAGGAGACCGGGGATTCGTCGAACCAGGCCACGCGGAAGCGCTCAGACCCCCGCGCGAGGCGTTCAATGTGCGGCGGGCTTGCCCTGACGCTCGGCGGCGGCCTTGTCGGCCTCGAGCTCGCGCTCGTCGACGACGATGGGGCGCGTCACGGCCCACGCGATGAGCGCGGCGCCGATGACGATGAGGCCGATGCCCGTCCACAGGTTGAGGTTGACGCCGTCGGCCTTCGCCTTGTCGGCGGTGCTCGTCGTGAAGCTCATGACGAGCAGGATGAGGCCGTAGAGCGCCATCAGCAACCCGATGATGTTGCGGATGTCGAACAGGCCGGCGCCGTGACGGGCCGAGTTGCCGGCTTTGGTCGTCGTCACCTCGTCCGCGCTGTCACGCCCGGTGTGCACGGCCTCGTCACGCCCGCGCGGGGCGTCGTGCGCGTCGTTGATCGGTGTACTCATGATCGATGCCCCTTAGTGGAAGACGACGTTGAGGATGATGACGAGCAGCAGCGACAGGCCCGCGAGCTTCGTCGGCGACTTGAAGAACGACGTGTTCGTGTCTTCCTCGAAGTCCTCCTTCGGCGTCTCGCTATAGACGAGACCGCGCAGGCTCTCCGCCGGTTTCGGCTGCGTCATGAGACTGACGATGACGCTTACGACGATGTCGACGACGAACGCCGTACCAGCCGCGACGAACGACGCGCCCTGACCACCGATGTGGATGACGTCCTGCGACAGATCGCCGAGCGCGTTCTCCGACAGGACGGCGACGACGAGCGCGCCGACCGTACCGGAGACGAGGCCGGCCCAACCGGCCGTCGGCGTCATGCGCTTCCAGAACATGCCGAGGATGAACGTCGCGAACAGCGGCGCGTTGAAGAAGCCGAACAGCGTCTGCAGGTAGTCCATCGCGTTCGAGTAGCTTCGCGCCAGGAGGGACGTGCCGATCGCGATGATCGTCGCGACGACTGTCATGATGCGGCCGATCTTGATGTAGTACGCGTCGTCACGATCCTTGACGACGTACTCCTGCCAGATGTCGTAGCTGAACACCGTGTTGAACGCCGAGATGTTCGCGGCCATGCCGGCCATGAACGCGGCGAGCATGCCCGCGATGGCCACACCGAGAAGACCGTTCGGCAGCAGGTCGCTCATGAGGTACAGCAGGGAGTTGTTGTAGTCCGGGTTGCCGCCGCTGGCCTTCGCCTTCGCGATCTCCGGCACGAGCGCGCCGGCGATGATGCCCGGGATGATGATGATGAACGGGATGAACATCTTCGGGAACGTGCCGATGATCGGCGCGCGACGCGCGGAGTTCATGTCCTTCGAGGCCATGACGCGCTGCACCTCGACGAAGTTCGTCGTCCAGTAACCGAACGACAGCACGAAGCCGAGACCGAAGACGATGCCGATGACGGACCACACCGAATCGGTGAAGCCGGTCAGCGAGTTGCCCGGCCACGACGACAGCTCGCCGTCCGTGCCCGCGGCCTTCATCTTGGCCTGCAGCCCGTCCCAACCCCCGACCTTGTGCAGGGCGGCGAGCGTCAACGGCAGCAGCGCCGCCACGATGACGAAGAACTGCAGCACCTCGTTGTAGATCGCGGCCGAGAGGCCACCGAGAGTGATGTAGCTGAGGACGATGACAGCGGCGACGATCGTCGAGACCGTCATGTCCCAGCCGAGCAGCATGTTGACGATCTTGGCGAGCAGGAACAGGTTGACGCCGGCGATGAGCACCTGCGCGAGCGCGAACGAGATCGCGTTGACGAGGTGGGCGCCCGTGCCGAAGCGACGCTTCATAAACTCAGGCACCGAGCGCACGCCCGAGCCGTAGTAGAACGGCATCATGACGATGGCGAGGAACAACATCGCCGGGATCGCGCCGATCCAGTAGTAGTGGAACGTCGGCATGCCCATCTTGGCGCCCGACGCTGACATGCCCATGATCTCCACCGCACCGAGGTTCGCGGAGATGAAGGCGAGGCCGGTGACCCAGGCGGGCAGGGATCGGCCGGACATGAAGAAGTCGATGCTGGAGCTCACCTGTCGGCGGGCCAACAGGCCGATGCCGAGCACGAACACGAAGTACAACGCGATGAGCACGTAGTCGACCGGCCCTGCGTCGAGGCGCAGAGCTGAGGAATCCATAGGCAGCAAGGCTGGCTCCCGGACAGTCGTGGAGGAAAGTGACCCCCGACGGTAACGCCAGACTCGCACCGCGCGCCATGGTGAAGGGGCTCACAGTCGGAATCGAGACCTGTTTGCAATGTTCGGCGCCGCGCCCGGGTGGCGTCTCGCGGCTACGGCACGCGCGCTGCGCCGGCGCTGAGGTGCTGGAGCGGCATGGGGCCCTCGACCCGGACGGCCGGCGCACGGCGCCCGCGTGACGAGCCAACGCCGTCAGTCGGACGACGAGGGGCGCGCCCGTTCGTAGTGCGACCAGCCGCGTTCGACGACGTCGACGCCGTCGAGCGTCACCGCGGCCCGCCGGCCGGACGTGCTTGCTGCGGGTGCGACGACGCGACCGATGACGTGCCAGCCCGGCGGCACCGCGTCGGCGTCGCAGGTGCCGAGCAGCGCGTGCTCCTCGCCGCTCGCGAGGACGCAGTCGAGCGCTCGATTCCCCAGCAGCGGCCGCAGCGGCGCCGCCATGCGTTCCAGCGCGGCGCGATCGAGTTCGATGCCGACGCCGGACGCCGCGGCCGGACGCGCCGCGTCCCGCCCCAACCCGTCGGAGACGTCCATCGCGACGCCCATCCCCGCGCTCACGGCCTCGTCGCCTGCATAACGCGGCCGGGGTGCGCGATGGAACGTCACACACTCGCGTGCGACGGCTTCGGCCGCCCCGTTCGCGGCTGCGGGGGGCCCTGCACCCACGGCTGCGCGGGACGCGGCCTCGCCGTCTGTGGGGGGCGCTTGGCGATCGTCTGCGCATGTGCGGAGCGCTTGGTTCGCGTCTGCGTCTGCGTAGGGAAATTCGTCAGCGACGGACGGGCCGGGATCACGACGGGCCGTCGCCCCCGCATCTCGTGGCGGCCAGGCCACCTCGCCGCTGAGAACGAGCAGACCGGCTTGCGAGGGGCCCAGCCGGCCGG
>NZ_AEIQ01000004.1:0-1423 GCF_000152185.1 Dermacoccus sp. Ellin185
CTCTTCACGAACGAGGGTGTAGTCGGTTGAGCGCGTCGGTGGCCGGGTAGGGGTCGAGGTCTCCCGGATGATGGAAGTTCTTCACGCTCGCCATCCCGAAAGACCTCGACGTGCTCCACCCTACTTTCGCGACCCCTGACCTGACCACGTTCTGCCGCCTCGACGAGCTCGGCCTCGTCGCCGTCGGCCAGCTGATCGAGCCGGATCGGGCCACGATCGAATGCCGCGTCGTCGGGGACGACCCGTGGTGTCGGAAGTGCGGTGTCGAGGGCGTGCCGCGGGACACGGTCACGCGTCGACTGGCGCACGAGCCGTTCGGGCACCGGCCGACGACCCTGCTGGTGCGGGTGCGCCGGTACCGGTGCGGACACTGCCGGCGCACGTGGCGGCAGGACATGACGCGGGCAGCGGCGCCGCGTGCGAAGATCTCCCGCGGCGGCCTGGAGTGGGCGCTGCGGGGCATCGTCATCGACCACCTCACCGTCACCCGCGTCGCCGCAGGTCTCGGGGTGTCCTGGAGTGCCGCGAACACCGCCGTCCTCGCGGAAGGCAAGCGGCGCCTGATCGACGACCCCGCCCGGTTCGACGGGGTCACCACGATCGGTGTCGACGAGCACGTCTGGCGACACACGAGGCTGGGCGACAAGTACGTCACCGTGATCATCGACCTCACGCCCGCGAGGAACAAGACCGGGCCGGCGAGGCTGCTGGACATGGTCGAGGGCCGCTCCAAGGCGGTGTTCAAGCAGTGGCTCGCCGCCCGCCCTGCGGACTGGGCGAAGCGGATCGAGGTGGTCGCGATGGACGGCTTCGCCGGGTTCAAGACCGCTGCCGCCGAGGAACTCCCCGACGCCGTCCCCGTCATGGACCCGTTCCACGTGGTCCGCCTCGCCGGCGACGCGCTGGATGTCTGCCGGCGTCGGGTCCAGCAAGACACCACCGGTCACCGCGGGCTCAAGGGCGACCCGCTCTACAAAGCCCGCCGCACCCTGCATACCGGGGCTAGCCTGCTCACCGACCGGCAGCGGGCACGCCTGGACGCAGTGTTCGCGAGCGAGGAGCACGTCGAGGTCGAGGCGACCTGGGGCATCTACCAGCGCATCGTCGCGGCCTACCGGGAGCCCGACAAGAAGAAAGCGAAGGCGATGATGCAGGAGGTGATCGCTGCGATCAGCAGCGGCGTTCCCGCGGTGCTCGTCGAGGTCCGCAAGCTCGGCCGGACCATGAAGCAGCGGGCGGGCGACATCCTCGCGTTCTTCGACCGCCCCGGCACCAGCAACGGCCCGACCGAGGCCATCAACGGGCGACTCGAACACCTCCGCGGCTCCGCCCTCGGCTTCCGCAACCTCACCCACTACATCGCTCGGTCGCTGCTCGAAGCCGGAGGGTTCAGACCCGCGCTACACCCTCATTCGTGAAGAGC
>NZ_AEIQ01000003.1:0-5385 GCF_000152185.1 Dermacoccus sp. Ellin185
GATGCCGACGTCGGCCGCCATGACGAGGCGACACTCGTACGTGACGACGCGGGCCTCGGCCAGCGCGGCGCGCACGACGTCGCCGTAGGCCCGCACGAGCCCTCCGGCGCCGAGCAGCGTGCCGCCGAACCAGCGCGTCACGACGGCGACGACGTCGCTCAGACCCGAGGCGACGAGCGCCTCCAGCATCGGCGCGCCCGCCGTGCCCGACGGCTCGCCGTCGTCGTTGCTGCGCCGCACCTGACGCTGGGGGCCGAGCACGAACGCGCTGCAGTGATGACGCGCGTCCCAGTGCTGCTTACGAGCGGCCTCGACGACGGCCCGTGCGGCCACCTCCGACGCTTCGTCGTCACCCGCGCCCACCGGCGTCAGTTCACACAGGAACCGCGAGCGCTTCACCTCGATCTCGGCGATGGCCGGGCCTGCGAGGGTGGTGAACCGAGACGTCGTCATGTCCGGCGACGATACCGGGCGCGATGATGCGAAACGACGACGCGGAACGTGGCGCCCCCGTCGCGCGGGCGTCAGAATGGGGGCATGACGTCGCGCCATCTGCCCGCATCCGCTCGCGCCCTCGTCGTCGGTGGTGCCTGCGTGCTCGCCGTCGCCGCGGGGTCGTCGTCACCCGCCGCCGCCATCACGCGCAGCCCGGGTGTGAGCTCGAGCAGCACCGCCGGGGCGTCCGAGGGAGCTCAGGAGTTGACCGTGCAGACCGCCACGGCCTCCCCGAGCACCGTCAAGGGGCCGACGACGCCGACGGTCGACGAGCCCGGCGACAACGAACCTGCCCTCGTCCTGGGTGGTTTCGGCCTCGGCGCGCTCGCCCTCGCGGGGGCGTTCGTCGTCGCCCGACGGCGTGTCGTCGACGATCCAGGCTTGGCCACCACCCACACGGAGTGAGACCGGTCACTCATGGCCGCGCGAGGCGCCCGGCGATCCGCGTCGATGGGCGGAAATCAACGCATCTGAGGTAGCGTTACCCCCACGACAGAAACTTAGGATCCCCAGGGCCCTCCGCCTGACGTCCGCACGCCCGCGTGCGGGGTGATGACGGCCGCCCTGGCAACACGACAGAGGGGGTCTCGCCATGGGGCGCGGCCGGGCCAAAGCCAAGCAGACCAAGGTTGCACGCGAGCTCAAGTACTTCTCGCCGGACACCGACCTCAGCGCGTTGGAGCGAGAGCTCCGTGCCTCGCGCAGCGCGAACGAAACGCGTCAGGCGCAAGCCGACGACGAGGGCGACGAGTATGACCGCTACTCCAAGTGGGCGTCGGACGACGACTGACCACGACGAGCGCGCAACCCGCTTTTTCTTGAGTTGACGTGAACGAGAGCCTCCGTCCCATCGGGACGGAGGCTCTCGTCGTGCTGACTTCTGCGTGGGCCGGCGACGAGCGCCGAGCTCGAGGGGCTCGAGCGCCCGTGCTCACCCGTCAGGCGTAGCTGCCCACGATCTGGCAGGCGCCGGCGTCGACGCCCTTGGCGCCGGAGATGATCTCTGCCTCGGCGGCGTCGAGGTTCTCGGTGCGTGCGATATCGCCCATGCGCCATGCGGACAGGTCGAGTTCGGCGCACACCTCGATGGCCGTCGCGGCCTGCTCGGCGGGCAGCACGGCGACGAAGCCGACGCCCATGTTGAGGGTGCGTTCGATGTCGTCCTGGGGCACGTTGCCGACGCGCTGGGTGACGTCGAAGACGGCCGGCGGCGCCCACGTCGAACGCTCGATGCGCGCGCCCATGCCCTTGGGCAGGACGCGGGCGACGTTCGCCGCCAGGCCCCCGCCGGTGACGTGGGACAGCGCGTGGATGTCGACGCCGTCGGTGCGGATGAGGCGCAGCAGGTCAGCAGCGTAGACCCGCGTCGGTTCGAGCAGCTCCTCCCCCAGCGTGCGGCCGAACTCCTCGACGTGCTTGTCATAGCCCCACCCGGCGCTCGCGTAGACCTTGCGCACGAGCGAGTAGCCGTTGCTGTGCAGGCCGCTCGCGGCGAGGCCGAGGACGACGTCACCTTCGCGCACCGACTCGGGAAGGATGAGATCGGCCTTGTCGACGACGCCCGTCGCGGCGCCCGCGACGTCGTACTCGTCCGCGGCGAGCAGGCCCGGGTGCTCGGCCGTCTCCCCACCGATGAGGGCGACGTTCGCCTGACGGCACGCGGCGGCGATGCCCTTGACGATGGCCGCGATGCGCTCGGGCACGACCTTGCCGGTCGCGATGTAGTCGGTCATGTAGAGCGGCTCCGCGCCGCACACGACGATGTCGTCGACGACCATGCCGACGAGGTCGAATCCGATCGTGTCGTGCGTGTCGAGCGCCTGCGCGATCGCGACCTTCGTGCCGACGCCGTCCGTCGACGTCGCGAGGATCGGGTGCTCCATGCGTGCGAGGACGGAGGCGTCGAACAGCCCCGCGAACCCGCCGAGGCCGCCGAGCACCTCGGGGCGCTGGGCCTGCTTGACGGAGGCCTTCATCAGTTCGACGGCCTTGTCGCCGGCCTCGACGTCGACGCCGGCGCCGGCGTAGGTGATGGGTTCGTTGTGCTGGGTCATCGTCGTCCTTCGAGGTGCGAGGTCACGGTGCGGGCGCGGCGCCGCCGTCAGGGCTGCGGCGGCGCGGGAGGATCGAGAGGCGTCGGTCAGTTCGACGTGTGCCGACGGGCCGGGCTGACGGCGGCACCCCCGGCGGGCGAGACGCCGTCGGGGTTGGTGCGGGCGAGGTCGATCGACTCGTCCTGGCCGAGGTCGGCCGTGCCGACCGTCGTCGGATCGACGCCGCCGAACTCGACAGGCAGCTGCAGCTCGAGCAGGCCCTTGCCGAGGCGATCCTCAGCGGGCAGCTCGACGGGGTAACGGCCCGTGAAGCACGCGGTGCACAGGTTCTCGCGCGGCTGCCCGGTGGCGGCGATCATGCCGTCCTCGCTGATGTAACCGAGCGAGTCGGCACCGAGAGACGTCGCGATCTCGTCGACGACGAGGCCGTTGGCGATGAGTTCGGCGCGCGTCGCGAAGTCGATGCCGTAGAAGCACGGCCAGCGCACGGGCGGGCTCGAGATGCGCACGTGCACCTCGGCCGCGCCGGCCTCGCGCAGCATCCGCACGAGGGCGCGCTGGGTGTTGCCGCGCACGATCGAGTCGTCGATGACGACGAGGCGCTTGCCCTTGATGACGGGCTTGAGCGGATTGAGCTTGAGGCGGATGCCGAGCTGGCGGATCGTCTGGCTCGGCGCGATGAACGTCCGCCCGACGTAGGCGTTCTTCACCAGGCCCATGCCGTACGGAATCCCGGACTCCTCGGCGTACCCGATCGCGGCGGGCGTCCCGGATTCCGGCGTCGGCATGACCATGTCGGCGTCGACGGGGAACTCACGCGCGAGCTGACGGCCCATCTCGACGCGGCTCTCGTAGACCTCGCGGCCGGCGATCGTCGTGTCGGGACGGGCGAGGTAGACGTACTCGAAGACGCAGCCCTTCGGCTCGGGCTCGGCGAACGTCGTCGAGCGCAGACCGTCCGCGTCGATGGCGATCATCTCGCCCGGCGCGACCTCGCGCACGTAGCTGGCGCCGACGATGTCGAGCGCCGCCGTCTCGCTCGCGACGACCCAACCGCGCTCCAGGCGGCCGATGACGAGCGGGCGGATGCCCTGCGGGTCACGCGCGGCGTAGAGCGTGTTCTCGTCCATGAAGACGAAGCAGAACGCGCCCCGCAGGTGAGGCAGCAGGGCGAGGGCCGTCTTCTCGAGGCTCGTGTCGAACTGAGCGCCGAGCAGCGCCGTCACGAGCGCGGTGTCGGTGGTGTTGCCGCGACGCAGCTCGCCGAGCGTGTTGCCGAGCTCGCCGTGGATCTCCTCGAGCTTCTCGCGCAGCTCGGCGGAGTTGATGAGGTTGCCGTTGTGCGCGAGCGCCACCGTGCCCGCCTCGGTGTCACCGAGCGTCGGCTGCGCGTTCTCCCAGGTGGAACCACCCGTCGTCGAGTACCGGCAGTGGCCGATCGCGAGGTGGCCGCGCAGGGAGGCGAGGCTCGTCTCGTCGAACACCTGGGAGACGAGGCCCATGTCCTTGTAGACGAGCAGGCTCTTGCCGTCGCTCGTCGCGATACCTGCCGACTCCTGGCCGCGGTGCTGCAGCGCGTACAGGCCGTAGTAGGTGAGTTTCGCGACCTCTTCACCCGGCGCCCAGACCCCGAAGACGCCACATGCGTCCTGGGGGCCCTTCTCGCCGGGAAGGATGTCGTGTGAGAGTTTGCCGTCGCCGCGTGCCACAGACATCAGTCTTTCACGACCTGAGCCGCAGCGTGCATCCTACGGGCAGCCGGGCGCCGGGGCGCAGGACGCATACGGGCGTCAGGAACGACGGTCGGCGACGACGAACGCGAGGCCGCCGAGCAGCGTGCCGAGGGCACCGAACAGGACGACGAGGTAACCGGTCGATGACGACGCCGTGTAGTTGCCGCCGTCACCGCCGTCGAGGGAGACGAAGAGGCCCGCGAGGGCTCCGATGACGGCGCCCGTCAGCAGGAACGGCATGACGCGGGGCGCACGACGCACGCGAGCGAGGGGCACGCCGTCGCGGTTCATGGCCGGACGTTCGTCGGCGCGCACCTCGTCATGTGCCGGGCGTGGGGCCTCCGACGCCGGGCGGGCGTCGTCACGGGTGTCGTGGCGGCTCTCGTCGCGCTCGGCGGTTTCGGTGCGGGGTTCAGGCGTGCTCACCCCACCACGGTAGCAACGCCCGCGGGCGCATCACGACGCGGTAAATCCCGGCCCGGCGCAAGTGACTCGGCGGTAGGGTGGCCACAGAAATGTGTGCTCGTACGACTGATGGGACGCGACCGTGAAGTGGTTCATCCTCGAAAACGTCATCCTGCTGCTGGCTCTGATCGCCTACCTGCTCATGCGCGACCCGAAGAAGGGCGCGCCGAAGCGCCCGGGTTCGGTCGGCATCCACGGAGTGAACGGCAAGAACAAGATCGGCCGTGACGACTCCGTCGACGAGAGCGTCGAGACGCCTGACGCGAAGGCCGCGGCCACCTCCGAACTCGAGGAGAAGCCTGCGAAGGGTGCCGCAAAGACGGCCGACGAGGTGAAGACCGGCGCACCGAAGAACGAGACGGCCGAGCAGCAGCCGGCCGCCCAGGACGCGCCCGCGAAGGCGGAGGCTCCCGCGCCGAAGAACGCGCCGTCCAACGGCCAGAAGGCTGCCGCGGCCGGTGCTGCGGCGGCTGCCGGTGGCGCTGCGGCGGCTGCGGCCGACGACTGGGATGCCGCCCCGGCTCCTGCTCTTGAGACGCCCGCCGCGCCCGCCGCATCGAGTGGTGACGACTGGGATGCCCCCGCTCCGGCTCTCGACGGGACCGCTGCCCCGGCCGCGCCGGCTCAGGCTGCGCCCG
>NZ_AEIQ01000002.1:0-3926 GCF_000152185.1 Dermacoccus sp. Ellin185
TTAATGACGCGCGACACTAGGTTCTCGTCGAATCTTGATGAACCCCAGCACTTCATCACCTTCAGCAGCGACCAGAACTTCGTCGACGAGCGTTCCTGTCGGCACTCCGAAGAAGGGGCGACCCGGGCTCCAGTGACTCCTCGGATCGGTCATCGGCGACCAGCAAGCGTGGTCGATCTCGGCCAGACGCGGCCCGTCATCCACGCGAGCAGGGCGAACGTTGGCCATGACTCGACGTTACGCCCATCACTGTGACGTCGCAGGGGCGCATTCAGCGATGCCTTGGCCTCGCTGTAGCCGACCGGGCCGGTGGAGGGGATGGCGGCGTTGATTGACGAAACGTTGACCATCGCACCGCGGCTGTTGATGAGGTGGGGCAACGTGGACCGGGCCATGCGGATTGCGGTTTAGAGGTTTCGTTCGAGCAGGTCGGTCCACTGCTCGTCCGGGATCTCAAGGAACCCGGCGAGGGTCTGGGGCCCAAAGTCTCCGGCGCCGACACAGTTCACGACGCCGTCGATTCCTGCGCCGAGGTCGAGTGCAGCCTCGGTGACCACTGAAGCAGCGTCGGGGTCGGTGAGGTCAACGGGCACCACGACCCGGGCCACCTCGGCGAGCTCCGGGGTGGGCGTGCGGGTTGCGCCGATAAGTCGGGCGCCTTCCGCGGCCATGGCCCGAGCCGTTGCGAGGCCGATACCGTGTCCCGCCCCAGTGACGATCACGACCTTGTTCTGCAGCTGGAGGTCCATCGATCGTGCCTTCCCTCATCTTTTGGAATCGCAATTACACAACTTTGGAGTGCATCCTCTGACCGGTCAGCGGTGCCGACTAGGTGTACTGACCGGACACGTTGATCAAGGATCGGCCGGTGACGCGAGATACTCGCTGCATGGGCGAGCCGCAGGTTGAAGAGATCAGTGCGGACTTCGCGCGCCGATGGTGGAAGTCCCTGATGGCGAACGCGGTGGCGCTTGTGGAGGATGCCCACGCCCTGGCGGACCGGGGCAGTGCCGGCCGGGCTCAGGCGCTCCTGGTGCTCGCGATGGAGGAAGTGGCGAAGGCGCGCTGGCTTTACGAGGCTGCCGAGTGGGAGTGGGTGCACCTTTGGGCCTCTACGGGGCGGAACCTCGCGAACCTGGCCTGGTTCGGGTTCCGGACGGCCTACGCACCACCCGCGCACCACATGCAGAAAAGCTGCAGGTGGCGGAGCAGTTTGCGTCAGGTCTGGGTGGATTTTGGGACCCAGAGCGTAGGATCGAGTACTACCAGTTGCCGGACTTGGAGACGTTCCGTGGGTTGGCGCGGCAGCGGAACCTCGACAAGCAGGCTGGCTTCTATGTCGACCGTGCAGCCGACCGGATCTCCTCGCCGCTGGACATACCCGCCGGGGGATCGTGGAGCAGATTCGTCGAGCGGCCAAGGTAGTTCAGATGCATCTGATCCAGGACCATACTCGCCAACAAGACGCCTCCGTTCATGGTCGGATCGACTCAGCGGAGGCTCTCCACTGGACGATCTTTCCCTACTCGGACCCCGAGTTCTTCAGCGCGCGAGGCCCTCGTTCGTGCGCTTTACGAGCCGGCGCCGCTCGAACGCGAGCATGAGGTTGATCTGCGCTTCACCCGAGGCGGTGTGCGGGTCGAGGACGCCGGCGTCGCCGGTCTCGACGCTCACGCCGTGCTGCGCCAACTCGAGGATCGTTCCCATCGCCAGGTCTCAGATCGGCAGAGATGCCAGAAGGTTGCCAGCCTGCTCGGCCATCGCGTGCCCAAGGTCCTCCCCGAACGCTGTGGTCACAAGGAACGGCAGCGTCTGAAGTGCTGTTCGCAGCTTCTTGGAGTCATTCGTCTCGACTGCGTCGTCGGCGAGTTCCAATTGAGAGTTCAGTGCGGCGTCGGCCGAGTGGTCGATCCGCTCGGCGCCCCGAATCTGTTCGAGGAAGGCTGCAACGGCCTCGAGGCCGGCGCCGCCCGCGTTGTTGATCGTGGCAGTGTTGCCGTTGCCGTTTTGTTGGAGATTTCCGTTGCCTTGCTGGGTGTACTGCCGCGCGTCCACGCTTACGTGCCCCCCTCCGTGATGAGCGAAGGCCTCAGGACCCAACTCTGAGTCAAGGGCCTGTCGGCCCAGCGGCGTGATGCTGGCAAACAGCAAATGTCCATCACTTTGCCAACCACCCTTCCCCTCGATGCACTTCCGATCCTGCAACGCGCGCACGGCATCCTGAAGCTCCTCGTCGCTGAACGGTTCGCCGTACAGGGGTTCCGCCTGGAGCGAGTCCGTGGAGCGACTACCCGCCGCCAAGCCCTGCAGGATCGCGCACTGTGCGCTTTCGCGGCGAACGCGCTGGCTCTGTCGGCGCGCTGTACTTCGTCCACGAGCCGTGAGGTTAAAGCCGCCTCGCCCCGCAAGGGTTCGATCGTCGATGATGAGTTTCAGACCGACGAGTTCCTCCCACGCCACTTCCTGTTCGTCCGGATCAAGAACATCCTCAGGAATGATCGGGGCGTGCATTTCGTGGGCGTAGACAAGCGCACGGCTTGCGGCCATCGAGAGCGGAGACATGCGGGACTCCAATCGCGGATCGGCTTGGTTGTGTCAGTAGCCCAGCACAAACTACTGACAACTCGGGTTTCCGGCAGGCTAGCCGCCAAAGACTAGAGCCGTCCATGAGTCCTACTGTCACCTGAGGGCGTTCGCCCATGCTTACTACCACCGCCCGGCACCTCCACCGTGACCCC
Organism: Dermacoccus sp. Ellin185; assembly: GCF_000152185.1. Classification (NCBI taxonomy): domain Bacteria; kingdom Bacillati; phylum Actinomycetota; class Actinomycetes; order Micrococcales; family Dermacoccaceae; genus Dermacoccus; species Dermacoccus sp. Ellin185. The sequence continues at coordinate 2,739 of NZ_AEIQ01000002.1, forward strand.
ACCTTCGCCGTGACAGCCTGCCGTCGGACGTGGCCCGACGGAGCAGGGCGCGCCAACGTTCCAAGCGCCCGGGCCGGTGACCAACTTGTCCCACTCGGATCGCCTTGAACCGTAGAGCGCTCCAGGTGGCCCGGATTGCGCTTGGCGCAGGGACAGGGCATGGGTAAGCCCCATCACCATGAAGATGCGCCGTCATTCGAAGCGGATCTGCGCCTCCACGTGGCCTCCGCCGCTAGGATCCTTCCACGTCATTTCGACTTCGGCCACACTGCCTCTCAGGTTCGGACTGCCGATGGACTCAAGGTGCCACCCACATCCCGGCTCGAGCGTCGTGCGCGTCCGTGCGTGCGCATCTGGGGCGATTCCCGGCCCATCGGCTCGAACCAAGACCTCCCTCGCGACCCCTCCTCCGTTATTCGTAACAATGAGGCTGGGATTGCTATTTTGCTCAGGCGCAGCCGCCTCGACGCTCAGATCAGCACGCATCGCCGCTGCCGCTGCGCGATCACGATCGGCAACTTCCTCGGCGCGCCGCTCCCCCTCGATTCGCGCCATCGACGTGTCGGCTTTGGCCGATTGGCGGGCATAGACGACGGCGTAGACCGAGGCCAAGAAGGCCAGAACTGAGATCACCAGCGCAGCGATTTCCATATCGCCCAGCTTTGCATGCGTGCCCAGCCAGTACCTCGTAGATGGAGCGACGTACCGCCGTGATCAGACTGATTCCCCCATGGTCTGCACGCCGCGCCTCGCACGCACCCACTCAAGCACGAACGACGACCAATCGGCATTCGCTCCGACCGGCGCCTCCTCGGTTGCCGGCCGCCGACGTGTAGCCCACATTGAGCACGAAAACGAAGACCGCTGGCCGGCGACCCGCTGTTCCGACTCCACAGACCTGGGCGATGGTCGCCCCGGTCCACAGCCCCCTTAGTTACGCAACGTAACCATGAGATGACGCGACAGTGGCCACATCTGAGCGGGTATGGAAGCCGATACTGCGGCACCTTTGCCGGGGTCAGGTTTGGCGCCGAACAAGTTTCGGACCGCGACTAGACGGGTGCCAAGCCCCTCACCCCGGATGACTTCCGTGCCATCTTTGACCACATCCAGATTCCGCCTGGACCGGACCGCGCACCGCCTGCTTGTGAGCGGGGCGCGAGAATGCCAGAGGACCTCGACCGCTCG
>NZ_AEIQ01000001.1:0-12214 GCF_000152185.1 Dermacoccus sp. Ellin185
ATTAATGACGCGCGACACTAGCTGCCACCACCACCACGCAGAAAGGGCCGCCACCATGAACAAGTCACCCACACCAATCCTCGCGCGCCGCAGCGTCCTCACCCTCGCCATGACCGGCGCACTCGGCGCCCTGGCAGCCTGCGGAGGCGACAAAGAACCGGCCAAGGCAAGCATCAGCGGCACTGGTAGCGCGCCGACCACAGCGAACTCACCCAAGATCACCCCCGTCGACGGGTTCTCCTCCACCGCGGCATGGTCGAGCACCCAGGTCAAAGACCTCGCACCGCTCGTACCGGTGCCCGAGGCAGGCGCAACCTGGTATCAGGACCGCGCCTGGTTCCTCATGGCCACCGGCACCGACCCTGCCACCGGCAACCGAGACGTGCACATTGTCGCCCTCGACCCGGCCACCAAGAAGGTCACTGTCTCTCCCGTCGTGAACAAGAAGCTAATGGACGGCACCCGCACCCAGTGGGTGACCATCACACACCCCAGTCCCGCCCTATTGCTCGACACGGGCGGGTTTAGCGGCGGCTCTGTCCTGGTAAAGCTCAGCGGGGGCACCATCACCACGACGCCCCTATCGGTGCCTTCCGTCGACAGCTTCAACGCCGTATGGATGGGCGACGTCATTTTCGCGATTGCCACACGTAACGGCGAGGGAAGCGGATCATTCTATGACCCCACTAAGAACACCTACACTACGCTCGCGCCGCAACACGGTGGGCGCATCATCGGCGCCAGCGTCAACGGCGGCAAGGTCATGCCACTCGAGCTCGTCGGCGGCACTGAAGGTAAGCCGACGACTCGTCTGTATGCGAACGGCCATGACGCATCCAGCGGCATCGCCGGTGACGAAGGGCAGGACCGCGCCATTCACGCGATGGCCTGGACCACCAACGGAAAGATCGTGCTCAGCGTCGATGGGCCAACCAATGGCGACGTCATCTATGTCCCTTACGGAACCGACCTGAAACCCGCCGCTAGGGGCGCCTACCCGCGCCAAGGCAACCCGGACCGGTTCGATGAGAGCAGCATCGGGGATGAGACCCAACCCCAGGCCATCTCTGCCGACCGCACCCAGGCCATCCTGAGTAATGGCCTGCTCTACGACACCGTGCAGAACAAGATCACCCGCGGCATCTGGACAGACCCGGTGACCATGTCATGGGACCTGAACAACACCGCAGTCACCACGGGCCACCTCTACGGCAACGCATCCTCGCGGAACCGCGACGCAAGAGTGCCCACTACTGGTGCCTACGCCAGCACCACCGGCGCCCTCACCGAACAGAACCAGCCGAACAAGACCGCACCCGCGCTCGTACTGCCCAACGGAGACGGACTGTTCCTTGACGAGGCAGCTGAAGTGCTAGCCGGAAGCTGAGGCCGTTGCGTGTCGCGCCGAGCGCAAAGACGCGACTGCCCGGCCGAGTGCTCCCGTGCCGCGCACCGGACGTTAAGGCACTCCCCAACTGCGGCAGCCCGCCAATTTCGAAAGACCACCGCTGGAGCGGCCGAGAGATAGGCTCCCACCATGCTTGGATTCGCAGTTGTTGACGCGCACCCCGGAGCCGCTCAGTGGGCGGTCTGGCTAACGTCCCGAACTGGGACAGCGATGGTCGACCACACCAACGCCGTTGTTCTTGATCGAGCCGCTCCCGACTTCGAGTCGACCTTTAACAATCTCCTTACGGAGCGCTACGTGCTACTGACCGACGGCAGCTCCATCGGCGACAAGCGGCCCGCCGCAAACTTCGATGGTCTCTCTCTTCTGGAGGAACGCACCACCGCCCTGCACGCCGAAATCCTCTCGGCCATTGCCGCATACAAGCACAAGACGCGCAACGCGAACCTAGCGGTCCCGGATGCGGTGCCCGCGCGTACGTTTACGCCGGCCACCACTGACACGCCAAGCGAGCGAGCCCTCGCGTCTGCCAACTACCTTCGACGCGTGTGGCGCGATTGGCTGGAGATGGAACGTGAGAGAGTTCGCCGAACCACGCATCCTCGGACCGGGGATACGCCGTGGATGATGCCCGCCGAGCTAAACGAGCCGGATATTCGTGCCCTCCCATCAGAGGTCATCAGCCTATTCACTGGGACGGTCTCCTGATGGACGGGCTCGACTTCACGGCCATCGACTTCGAAACAGCGAACTCCTACCGGGGATCACCCTGCTCAGTGGGCCTCGTGAGGTTCCGAGGGGGCCGCCCCGTCGATCGCGCCTACTGGCTCATCCGACCCCCGGCGGCAGCATCACACTTCGATGCGTTCAACACCCAACTCCACGGCATCGACGCCGACACTGTCCGTGACCAACCGTCATGGGCTGGTCGCCTAACCGAGATTGTCGAGTTCATCGGCGACGACATTGTCGTCAGCCACAACGCCAGCTTCGACATCGGCGTTATCCGCTACGCATGCGCAGCCGACGGGATCGCCTGGCCGCGCATCGACTTCTTCTGCACCCTCGTCGCCGCCCGACGCCACCTGCGCCTACCCTCATACCGCCTCCCCTTCGTCTTGGACGCCTACGGGGCGGAAGTGAACGACCACCACCATGCCCTCGCCGACGCAGAAGCCGCAGGACGCGTCGCCGTGCTCATGGCTCAGCAGCTCGGCGTCACGAGCATTCCCATCCTCGCCGAATCTGTCGGCACCGTGATCGGGCACATGAGCGCCGACCAGTTCACCGGCTCGGTCAGCATCGCGACAGCGCGTGGGGGCAGCGCTGCACTCGCTCTACCTGATGCGAACCCCGACGCTGACCCGTCCGGTTACCTTTATGGCCGGACCGTGGTCTTCACCGGGGCACTCATGTCGATGACACGACAGATGGCCTGGGACGCCGTCGCGGATGCCGGTGGCCAACCAGCACCCACCACAACGAAGAAGACCAATGTCCTCGTCATCGGAGACTTCAACCCCGCCAGCCTTCGCCCCCGCGCGAACGTCTCTGGAAAGGCAGCCAAGGCGTTTGCGCTGCAAGACAAGGGTCAAGACATCGAGTTGATGACCGAAGCTGATTTCCTCCAAGTCCTTGATGGCGTGTCCACCCTGGACGAGCAACTTCAGCATCTGACTGTTCAGCCAAAAGCAAAGCCGGACGGTCCCGGTCTGGAACCGGTCAGCACACCGTCGTTCCGGCCGCTGCAACTTCCCGCAAAGGCCACTACACAGCTGTGCAGTGAGGCGGACTGTGGTAGGACCGCTGCGTTCCGCACCCGCACACGACCCACATGGTGTGTCGAGCACATTGACAGCATGCTCGCCCAGGCTGGATTACGACCACTCGAAGGCTTCACCCACCCCAACTCGTACCGCCTTACCGAGTGCCTCACCTGCGGCTGCCAAGCGCACTACCGGCTGGAGTACGTTCTAACCAAAGCGGCCGAAGGTGAACGCATCTGCCGTGCCTGCTACTGGGTCGAATGGTCACGCACCGCGGTCCGCCTCCAGGACGAGGCGCTTCAGCGCGCAGGGCTCACCCCCGCCGAGGTCGAACTCTTCTACGCCGAACACGGTGACCCCCACATCGTGCGCAGGCATGACGCCGAGCGCTTCGCACTCGACGCGACAGCGAAGCACCGGGACGCGCTCGGGGACGCCCCCGTCGACAGCGACCACCTCGTGCAGCGAGTCCGATGCCAGCACTGCGGCAAGATCGACGTCTTGCGCTCGAACGATCTCTACCACTGCACTTGCTGTAAGTGCTAGACCGCCTAGTCTACCGGAGGCCGCGTCAGTTGACTACATTAACGAACAGCGCTCGATTACTCCGGGTAAAAGATGAAATCTAGCCATACCTGGGCAGTTTCGTAGGAGCCATCATTGGCTCGCTCTCGCGCTTTACGGGCTGCGTCTGCGTAGAGGCCTACTAGTCGAGCCCTGTCGGTACGGCTGACCTGCGGGCAAGCCTCGATTCTGCGCCCGTCGAACTGTGACGGGTCGTTCATTGAGGCGAGCCCGCCAACATGGAGCGCATCGAGCAACCAGCAAAAGTCATGTAACAACAGGAGGGGCGGGTTGTTGAGGACGTGCTTGGCGGCGCGCATCTCTAGGTAGAACGAGGACAGCCCCACATTCTGGCGGTGGTTCCATGACTTCACCAGGCGCATGAATTTCTTCGCGCCGGGTTCCTTAGATTGGGCGCTATCGACGTAGGCCAGGTGCTTGCGTGGGTTGCTGCGAATCCACCCCGTTGAGACAGGGTCGGGTATGAGATAGTCGTCTGAGATGAAGTCCAGATAGGCGGGCACGATTTCAACGTCGGGGCTGCCATCGTTGAATTGCACTCGAACGGCTGGCCGGTTGATAGTGACGGTCGCTCTCCAGAGGTGCGTGGCCAGGCTGGTGCGGAGCGATTCGAGGATGTCTTTGCTTGCGCTGGGCCTAGCTCCGCGTAGGGAGAGGAAGTAATCGACGTCGCTCATGCTGCGTACGGCGGTGCCATGGGACCAAGACCCCGTTTCGCGGAAGCCGTAGTTGCCCATGAAGGTGGTCTCCGCCCAACGGTTCAGCGCAGCACGGTTCCGTGCAGCCGCAGAACGGTCCCTGGCAGTGGGTGTGGCGTCCGTGATGACCTGAGTCAAGAAGTCCTCGGGTCTCACGCGTCCACCTCGTGCGTTTGGCCTCCATTTTCGATGTTCGTCTTCGCGCGCTGGTAGGCGAAGCGTGGGGGTGGTGCGGCCTGCGCATTGATCCGCTTGGACTGCTCCGCGAGAGCCTTCACCGACTCGTAAGAGGCGGAGGGGTCCATGTCTGGCAAGCCGAGCAGACGTAACCGCCGTGCGTCACCTTGGATCGCCAGGTACTCGTTTGCGACGCTCTGCGCAGCGTCCGCCTGTGTTCCCGGGCGTAAAGTTGTCAGTACCGCCGCGGATAGGGCGGCTGCGATGGCTAAGCCCCCGCCGAGCATTTGCAGGTCGCCGCTAGCAAACGTGAGGACACCCCCGATGCCACTCGCGCCGGTGGCGAGTCCTCCCAGAACCCAGTTCCAGGCCCGCCAAGACTTGGCTGCTTCAAACTGGCTTTGAGCGGCAAACTTCGCGCTCTCCTCCAGCCTGGACGCTTCCTGTTCAAGTGGAGTCATCTCGCCCTTTCGATCCTGGGACCGCGCCGAAGGTTGCATGGCCAAGTTAACGTGCACATCAGGTGTTTGTCGTGGGCATGGTCCGCGCCGGGGGCAGATGAAGGGTCCCAGGTCGCGCCGGTTGGCGTTCGCGGCCAGGCCCTGAGCGATGAGTTCTTGTGCCGCAGCGGCCCAGTCCGCGTCTCGCGGTGTGGTGGGGTCGGCGGACAAGACGACAGGAGGCGTCTTCGGTGCACGTTCCCGGATTCAGCATTTCGCGTTCCTGGGCTGCTTCGGCTCCCGCGTCATTCCGGGGCTAGAAAACTTTTCGCCCGGTCCCACGAGAGCGTGCGCCGAAGCGCGCCCGTCAGCCTAGCCGATCATCCGGGCGCGCTGGCAGGCCTCTCCCTGGCGCCCGTCCTATGATCACCCCATGCCCACCTGGCGAAGCCGTTACGTGCCCACCCCGCTCGGGGTCATCCGCGCGACCCCGCCTCCCGCGTCGACGCCGCCCGAGGAGACGTCGTTCGAGCCACTTCGCGACGAGGACGACCAGCCGCCACCCGAGGCGACGATCGTCAACTCGGCGATCTACGCGGGCAGGCAGAAGGTCAGCGACGCCGGGTCGATCGCCGAGGCGTGGCGCGAGCTGCACCACCCGTCACACCACGACCACGGCCCGCGCATGGCGTGGATCGGCATGACGCAACCGACGCCGCGGCAGCTCCAGCAGGTCGCGCAGATCTTCGACCTCCACCCCCTCGCCGTCGAGGACGCGATCGTCGCGCACCAGCGCCCCAAGCTCGAGCGTTACAACGAGACCCTCTTCGTCGTGCTGCGCCCCGCGACGTACGACGACGCGACGGAAACGGTGAAGTTCGGTGAGATCCACGCTTTCATCGGCCCCGACTTCGTCATCACGGTGCGCCACACGGCGCAGCCGGTCCTCACGCCCGTGCGGAGCCGCTTCGAGAACGACCCCGACCTGCTCGCGCGCGGGCCGCAGGCCGTCCTCTACGGCCTGCTCGACTTCATCGTCGACGGGTACGCGCCCGTCGCCGCCGGCCTCGAGAACGACATCGACGAGATCGAGACGCAGGTCTTCGAATCCGACCCGACCGTGTCGCGCCGGATCTACGAACTCTCCCAGGAGGTCATGGAACTCCAGCGCGCCGTCAAGCCGCTGCAGACGATGCTGCGTGGTCTCGAAGCCGGCGCCGCCAAGTACGGAACCGACGACGAGATCATCACCGCCCTGCGCGACGTGCGCGACCACGTCACCTCGATCGTCGAACGCAACGACAACTTCCGCCAGTCACTGTCGGAGATCCTGCAGCTCAACGCCATCCTCGTCGCGCAGACGCAGAACGAGGAGATGAAGCGCCTCGCCGAGGTCGCCAACAACCAAGCCGACGAGGTCAAGCGCGCGTCCTCATGGGCCGCCATCCTCTTCGCCCCGACCGTCGTCGCCGGCGCCTACGGCATGAACTTCGACCGCATGCCCGAACTGCACTGGGCGTACGGCTACCCATTCGCGCTGTTTCTCATGGTCGCCGTGTCGTTCTGCATGTGGCTCGTGTTCAAACGCAAGAACTGGCTCTGACGGCGACGCGGCACGGCCCGCTCGGACGTCGCTCGCCCGCGACGCGGTGACCCCGCCACGCCCACGTCCACGCCCACGCCCGCGCCCGAGCAGCCTCACCCCGCGAGCGCCTCCTCGACACTGACGACCGGCCGGTCGGTCGCCTCGGCGACGGCGGCGTTCGTCAGCTGCCCGGCGTGCGTCGTCAGCCCGCGCCCGAGGGCAGCGTCGCCCTGGCATGCGGCGCGCCATCCGTCGTCGGCGATCTGCAGCGCGTGGCGCAGCGTGACGCCCGCAAGCGCATGGGTCGACGTGTGCGCGACGGCGCCCGGCATGTTCGCGACGCAGTAGAAGATGCTGTCGTGCACACCGAACGTCGGGTCGGCGTGCGTCGTCGGGTGCGAATCCTCGAAGCACCCGCCCTGGTCGATGGCGATGTCGACGAGCACCGAGCCCGGCCGCATCCGCGAGACGAGCTCATTGCTCACGAGGGTCGGCGCCTTCGCACCGGGCACGAGCACCGCGCCGATGACGAGATCCGCTCGCAGACAGGCGTGCTCGACCTCGTGCGCGTTGCTCATCACCGTCCGCATCCGCCCACCGGTTGCCGTGTCGATCGCCCGCAGCCGTGCGGCATCGAGATCGAGGACGGTGACGTCGGCGCCCATTCCGAGCGCCACACGAGCCGCGTTGAACCCCGACACGCCGCCGCCGAGCACGACGACATCCGCGGGGCGCACCCCCGGCACGCCGCCCATGAGCACGCCGCGCCCGCCGTACGGCTTCATCAGCGCCTGCGCGCCGACCTGCGGGGCGAGGCGCCCGGCGACCTCTGACATCGGTGCGAGCAAGGGCAGCGACCCGTCGTCGAGGCGCACCGTCTCGTAGGCGATCGAGGTGACACCGCGCTCGAGAAGCTCCCCCGTCAGCGTCGGGTCGGCCGCGAGGTGCAGGTAGGTGAACAGCACCTGGCCCTCGCGCATGCGGTGATATTCCTCGGCGACCGGCTCCTTCACCTTGAGGATGAGATCACTGTCGGCCCACACCTCGTCCGCGTCGTCGACGATGACGGCGCCCGCCGCGCGGTAGTCGTCGTCGGTGAGGCTCGAACCGTCCCCGGCGCCGCGCTGCACCCGCACCTCGTGCCCGTGCAGCACGAACTCGTTGACGCCCGCCGGCGTGCACGCCACCCGGAACTCGTTGTTCTTGACCTCGCTCGGAACACCGACCCGCATGATCTTCTCCTCCGACTCCTTCGACGTGACCGTGATCACTTGCCACGCTAGGAGTTCACCGCGCTACGAGCGAGTAGGGCCGGGCCGAGCGCCGTCAGAGCCGTCACATCCGCCCGCGATCCCACGCCGGCAGGGCTGCGATGAACGCATCGAGGGCATGGATCAGCAGCCGCCCGTCCCCCCGTTCGAGCAGCCACCCACGCCCCATCCGGCCCAGCGAGCGCGCCCGCCATGCAAACACCGGCCATGCAGCTGAGCGAGCTGACGAAGAACCTCGGCAGCCACCGGGCCGTCTACGACCTGACGCTCACCGTGCCGCGGACGCGCTCGGCCTCGACGAGGCCGCCGACAAGATCGTCGCCGACTATTCCGCAGGCATGACGCAGAAGATCGGCCTCGCCTGCGCGCTCATCCACGCCCCGCGCGTCTGGGCGCGCGGCAGCTCGAGCAGACGCTGCCCGAACTGCTCGCGAAGATCAACACCTGAGCCGTGCGACGCCCTGACGGGCGCGTCCAGGCATGCTCGTGATTGCATGGGTACTCACCGGTAACAACGAAGAGGACCGCATGAAGCACTGGATGCGCCCCGCCCTCGCGATGCTCGCCGTCGCCTGGGGCGGCAACGAGTTCACGCCCCTGCTCGTCATGTACCGCACGCAGCATCACCTGCCGCAGGTGACGGTCAACGTGCTGCTCTTCGCGTACGTCCTCGGCATCATCCCCGCGCTGCTCATCGGTGGGCCGCTCTCCGACCGCTACGGCCGACGGCGCCTGCTCGTCCCCGCGCCGTACATCGCGATGCTCGCGAGCGCCATCCTCGCGTTCGCCCACGCCAACGTCACCGTGCTGTTCCTCGGGCGCGTGCTGTCGGGCATCGCGCTGGGTCTCGTCATGGCCGTCGGCTCCTCGTGGATCAAGGAGCTGTCGAGCCCGCCGCACGACGACGCGCCCGACGGCACCGGCGCCAAGCGTGCGTCGATGTCGCTGACGGCCGGCTTCGGCCTCGGCGCCGCGTTCGCCGGCCCCCTCGCGCAGTGGGCGCCCTACCCCGACGAGCTGTCGTACCTCGTCAACATCGTCGTGACGGCGATCGCGGCCGTGCTCGTCCTGCGCACGCCGGAGACGGTCGACGCGGCGTCGCGCTCGACGTCGTCGTTGCGTGACGATCTGCGCATCCCCGCCATCGGCCACCGTCGGTTCCTGTTCGTCGTGCTGCCGATCGCCCCGTGGGTCTTCGGCGCCGCCGCGTGTGCGTACGCCGTCCTGCCCGCGCTCATGTCGTCGCACGTCTCGTCGGCGCCGATCGCGTTCTCGGCGCTGCTGTGCGTCGTCGGCCTGACGTGCGGCTTCCTCGTCCAGTCTGTCGGGCGCCGCATCGACTCCCCCGGCACCACCCGAGCGGTGCGCGTGGGGCTCGTCGTCCTCGTCGTCGGCATGCTCGCCGGCGCGCTCGCGAGCCGCGAGCTCAACATCGCCACCGCGATCCTCGGCAGCTTCTGCCTGGGCGCCGGCTACGGCCTCGCGATGGTGAGCGGCCTGCTCGAGATCCAACGTATCGCCGGGCCCCGCGACCTCGCCGGGCTGACGGCCGTGTTCTACGGCGTCACCTATCTCGGCTTCGCCGTCCCCGCGATCATGGCGACGCTCGCGCAGGACGCCGGGTTCAGCTACCCCGCGATGTTCGAGTTCGGCGCGATCATGGCCGCGCTGTGCCTCGCCATCGTCGTCATCGCCGACCGTCGGATGCTTGCGAACGGCTGAACGGCTTGCGGGCGCAGCTCACACGACGATTCACTCGAAGACCGTGAGGAGCACGATCGCGACGACGGCGGCGATGAGGAAGCTGCTGATCGACGAGGCGAGCAACCGCTCCGACGTGCGCTGCGGCACGAGTTCGGGGTGACGCTCGCCGTCGGCCCGGCCCGTGAACGGCGACAGGATGACGGGCGAATCGACCGGAACATAGGCCCGCGCGGCGCCCTCCAACGCGTCGAGGTCGGCGGGCGCGAACATCGAGATGCCCGCGACGAGCAACGGACGATCGCCCCCGTCGAGGAAGACGATGGCGTCCTCGGCCGTCCACCACCGGAAGCGGCGCGGCACGATGCGCGCGGTCTCGTTCCACGCGATGAAGACCTGATCACGCCCACCGGCGAGATACTCGACGCCGTCCTCGTCGACGCGCAGGCGCGTGCGCATGTCACTGAGGAACGAGAAACCGAAATAGGCGACGAAGAAGACGACGACCGCGACGATGTTGCCGACCGACGGGCGAATGGCGAGCACGGGCGCCGCCAGGACGGCGAACAGCACGACCTCACAGGCGTGACGGCGCCAGAACGCCCACGGGCTCGCCTCGATGACCACGGGGCCTAGTCAACCAGACCGCGCCCGCGGCGACGAAGCGGGCGCGGGGGCCGATCGAGCCCCCAAGACTCCACCGACCCCGCCCGCGCATCGCCCAGCATGCACACCCCTGAGCATCGAGCGCGACGCACGGCTGACCGCCGTTCATTCATACAGACGCCCGACATCCTGAGCCGGTTGCACCCCACCGCAGACTTTTTTTCGACCGGGAACTCCTGCTCGGGCCCAGGGCGCTCGCGCGAGCGCCCGCCATGGGAGACAATCCACATGACGCGGGGAGGCACCCTGCGACGAGCGAACCAGGGAGCCACCCGACGATGCACCGCCTCACCCCCAGCACCCACGCCGGCCTTCGTGCCGGCTCTCGTGCCGGCGCAGCCGCCCTGCTCGCCGCGGGAGCCATCGTGCTCGGCGCGCCAGCGGCAACCGCCGACCCCACCGCACCGTTGAGCTCGCCGAGCACCGGCGCGGGCGTGAGCAGCGCCGTGTTCCAGAGCGCCACGTGCAGCGCATCCGGCGGATACTCGGCCCTCGTCACCCTGACGAACGCCGCCCCCGAAACCCAGACGTTCTCATTCACGACCGGCGCCGGAGGCGGCGCGACACCGGCAGCGACGAGTGTCGGCGCCGGTCAGAGCCTCACCGTGCGCGTCAGCACACCCTCGCAGGCCCGTGCCATCTTCGTGACGACGGCCTCCGGCGGCTCCGCTGGCTCGCTGCCCCTCAGCGGCTGCGGTGACGCACCGTCCACATCTTCGACGTCGCTCGCGACCGCTGAGCCGACACGGACACCGCGCCAGAGCACCTCGCCCGCCCCGACGAGCGACGAGCCGACGCTCGCGCCCACGATCGCATCTACGGGCGCATCGAGCCCCGCATCCCCCCTGGCCCCCACGACGCCGATGGCACCGACGACACCGCGCAGCAGTTCGACGAGCGCCACCTCGTCGCCCGAATCGTCTTCGTCTTCGTCCGGGTCGTCTTCGTCTTCGTCGTCGAGTCGTTCCAGTTCGGCGTCGTCGACCAGCACCTCCAGCCCGTCGCTCGCCCCCTCGGACGCGGCATCAGCCGACGAATCCGACTCGAGTTCGACGAGCCCCCTGCTCGTCGCCGGCGGTGTCGGCCTCGCACTGCTCGGCCTGGCGCTCGCCGTCACCGTCATTCGCCGCGACTACCACTGACGCAGGATCGTCACGGCAGACCACCACGACCCCGCTCGAAGCACGCGCCACACGAAGAAGCGCCCTCCCCGTCACGATGACGGGGAGGGCGCTTCTCAGGTGGCCGCGCGGGCCGACCGATCACATCGATCAGAGGCGACCGTAGGTCGAACCCGACAGCACCGGGTACAGGCCGGTGACGGTGCCCGGGTGGCGCGCCTCGTAGACCATGCCGTTGCCGGCGTAGATCGCGACGTGGCCCGGCAGGAAGACGAGGTCGCCGGGGCGCGGGTCGCTGACGGGCGTCGTCATCGCCTTGATGGCGCCCGACTGGTGCGGCAGCTGGATGCCGGCCTTCGCGAAGACCATCGCGACGTAACCGGAGCAGTCGGCACCGGAGGTCGACGATCCGCCGTAGACGTAGGGGATACCCGTCAGGCCCGCGGCGATGGAGACGACTCCGGAGTTCGAACGCGAGGCGGAAGCCGTGTTCGTGGCCTTCTGCGCGCTCGAGGCGTAGGTCGGCGTGGCCGAGTGCGTCGTGGTGGCGTGACGCACCGTCGCGCGGTGCACGGGTGCCTGCTGGTGACGCGGCGTCTGGGCGACCGGGCGAGCCTGGGTGTGCTGCGAAACCGCCTGGCGAGCGTGCGTGCGATGCACGCGCTGGTGCGTCGCGGTGGCGCGCTGGGTGTTCGTCGACTGCGACGCGGCGCGGTGGGTGTTCGTCGACTGCGACGCGGCGCGGTGGGTGTTCGTCGACTGCGACGCGGCGCGGTGGGTGTTCGTCGACTGCGAC